>JAGVUW010000710.1 GCA_019136035.1 Verrucomicrobiota bacterium
GACCTGGCAGCGCAGGGGCGGATCGAGGGCGAGGGTGAGGTTGAAGACATCGACGAACCAGGCCTTCTCCGCCTCGGCCAGCTCGCGCACGACATGGGCATTCTGGGCCGAGGTCTCGTGGAAGTTCGGGTGGCTGCCGCCATGGAGGGCGTCGTCGGGCGGGAACGGGCTCATCAGCACCGGCACCGCGCCCATGGCCCGCAGCCGCGCGATCATCTCGCGCCAGTTCTCCTGGCGGTCGGCGGGCATGGCGGCGTCGTTGACGTACATCAGGCAGACGACCCCCGGGCGGTGGTCGGCGACGCGGACTGCCCAGCCCGGGTCAATGCTATAGTCGGCGCCCTCGACATCGGCACGGAGGGGCTCGACGAGGTGCAGTTCGGTGTTCCGCGTCGGCGGGTGCTCGGCGACGGCGTCGATGGTGTAGACCTCGCCCTGGATGGTCACTCTCATGCCTGGGTAGGGGCCCATGCCCCAGCTCACGCTGGTGCCGTAGAGCACGCGCTCGCCGCGCTGGCCGCGGATGCTGCCGCCGGTCATCGGCTTGACCAGGGCATTCGAGTTGCTCCCGCCGACCGCGGTGTTGATGACGCGCCCCGGCAGCACGCGGCTCAGGAGCTGCGGGTAGTCGATGGCGAGGTTGCGGCCGGTGGTCTGGCTGTCGCCGGTGAAGACGACCGTGACCATCGAGTCCACGGTGATGCGTCGCATGGCCCCTCCCAGCCCCAACGGCAACGCCACAAGCAGGCTGCACCAGAATCGCCAAGGCGTCGTCATGCGTCCCACCCGGATCGGCCGCGGGGTCCTCCGCGCCAGGCCCCCGGCGGCGCCCGCCAGGGGGGGGCGCCGTGCAGCAACGCCTCCGACCGGCGCCGCCGCCGATCGGCGGGGCACTGCCGGCCGCGCCGGGACGGCGTGACGCCCCGAGAGCCGAACCTCACTTGATGTTGAAGAAATTCGCCCGGGCGGCGTAGACCGTGACGCTTCTCAGCGCGGCCACATGGCCATCGACGTAGGCGACGTTGACGCCCTGGTTGTGACGGCCCGCGATGAAGTCGTCGACGTAGACACTCGAGATCACCGGCGACAGCCCGGCGGGGTCGCGGCCGGAGGCCGTGCCCGGGATGTACCAGAAGCTGCCGGTCGGGCTGGTCAGGTTGCTGTTGTTGACCATGTAGGCCCCGGAGTCGAGCATGAAGACCGTCTCGGAGGCCTTCGGGACCTGGGCCAGGCTCACGCCGGGCACCGAACGCCCGTCCGGGCAGATGGTCCGGTTCATGCCGTAGGCGCCGGCGTAGGCGGTGGTCAGGGCCATGCTCGGGCAGAGGAAGGCATCGCGCGAGTTGCAGTACGGGTAGATCATGTCCAGCCCGGTCTTGTTCGCCGTGAACGACGAACTCTGCGAGACCGGCCCCATGGTGCCGCCGGGGGTCGGCTCGATGCTGCGCGGCAGCATCTCCGCGTAGTCGTCGGCGTACATCAGGCCGGCCAGGCCGAGCTGCTTCAGGTTGCTCTGACAACTCGCCTGGCGGGCCTTCTCGCGGGCCTTGCTGAGCGCCGGCAGGAGCATTGCGGCCAGGATGGCAATGATGGCAATGACCACCAGCAACTCAATGAGGGTGAAACGAGGTGCCGTACGAGCCTGCAATCTGCGGTTTCCCATCGGGCACTCCTGGTTGGGCCGCGGTCTGTGGCGGCGATACCATCAACTACTCGGTGCACACGTATCCTATACCACGACGTGGCCCGCCGGCCAAGCCGCCGGGCGGCCAAGGCACCAGCTTTTTTTGGGCAACGGCCGCCGCGCCCATCGCCCCGGGCGAAGCCAAGGCGCCGGGGTTCTGGCAGGTCTGACAGGTCTGACAACTCAGTCGACATGGCGTCAGCGTGCGACACGGCTGACGCGCCGGCGCCGGTGGTGCCCTCCTGCGGCGCATTTCGGCCCGGTTCCGGCCTTGACCGTTTCGTGATGGGGGCTAAAGTTCCGGCCTGCCCGCCTGTCGCCGGTGCTGTTCCAGTGTCTGGGATGCGGCCGCCGGCGGTGTCCAGGGCGCAGTTGTTTTGGAGTCGTCGCGATGGAGCTACTGATTCAGGCTGTGACCATCATGTCGGTTGGGATGGCGCTCGTCTTCGCCTTCCTGGCCCTGATGATCGGCGGTATCGTCCTGGCGGCGCGGTGCATCCGCGCCTATGAAGCCCGCCAGGCCGCGGCTGCCGGCGCTCTTTCCGACCTCGACCGCGGGCGTTTGGCGGCGGTCATTGCGGTAGCCATCACCGAGCAGGATGTGACGCCCTGATCCAGGGCGGGAGGTAACGACCGTGGCCCGTGTGCAGATCACCGAACTGGCCCTCCGCGACGCGCACCAGTCCCTGTTCGCCACCCGCATGTTGACGTCGGACATGCTGCCCGTGGCCGGGCAGATGGACCGCGTCGGCTTCTGGTCCGTGGAGAGCTGGGGCGGCGCCACCTTCGACTCGTGTCTGCGTTTCCTGAATGAGGATCCCTGGGAGCGCATCCGGCAGCTCAAGAAGGCGATGCCGCAGACGCCCCAGCAGATGCCCCTGCGCGGTCAGAATCTCCTCGGCTACCGTCACTACGCCGATGACGTCGTGGAGAGCTTCGTCGAACGTGCCGCGGCCAATGGCGTCGATGTCTTTCGCGTCTTTGACGCCTTGAATGACCCGCGCAACCTGGCGCCGAGCATGCGCGCCGTGAAGAAGGCCGGGAAGCACGCCCAGGCGGCGATCAGCTACGCGGTGACGCCGGTGCACACCCTCGACCTCTACGTCGCCCTGGCGCGCGAGCTGCGCGAGATGGGTGCCGATTCGCTCTGTATTAAGGATATGGCGGGGCTGCTCAAGCCCTACGACGCCCACGAGCTGGTCAAGGCCCTGCGGCAGGCCGCCGGTCTGCCGGTGCAGGTGCATTCGCACGCCACCACGGGCATGTCGGT
>JAGVUW010000079.1 GCA_019136035.1 Verrucomicrobiota bacterium
TCCTGGTCGTCAACGGCCACCGCATCGCCTGCGTCATGGCCACCAAGAGCCCGGATCAGCTTCCCTGGAAGGCCCTCGGGGTGGACTACGTCATCGAGTCGACCGGCCTGTTCACCGACAGCGAGAAGGCCAAGGGCCACCTCGCCGCCGGCGCGAAGAAGGTCATCATCTCGGCGCCTGGCAAAGGCGAGGTGAAGACCCTGGTCATGGGCGTCAACGAGGGCGAGTATGACAGCGCCAAGCACGCCATCGTCTCGAATGCCTCGTGCACGACGAACTGCCTGGCTCCGGTCGTCCACGTCCTGCTGAAGGAAGGTTTCGGGATCGAGACCGGCCTGATGACGACGATCCACGCCTACACAGCCACGCAGAAGACCGTCGACGGCCCGTCGAAGAAGGACTGGCGCGGCGGCCGCGCGGCGGCGATCAACATCATCCCGTCGACGACGGGTGCGGCGAAGGCGGTGGGCGAGGTCCTGCCGGCCACCAAGGGCAAGCTCACGGGCATGTCCTTCCGCGTGCCGACGCCGGATGTCTCGGTGGTCGACCTGACCTTCCGGACGACCAAGGACACCTCGATCGAGGAGATCGACGCGGCCCTGAAGAAGGCGTCGCAGAGCTACCTCAAGGGCATCCTGGGTGTGACCGACGAGGAGCTGGTCTCGACGGACTTCATCCACGACAGCCGCTCGTCGATCTACGACTCGCTGGCGACCCTGCAGAACAACCTCAAGGGCGAGAAGCGCTTCTTCAAGGTTGTGTCGTGGTACGACAACGAGTGGGGCTACTCGAACCGCGTCATCGATCTCGTCCGCTTCATGGGCAAGAAGGACGGCGTGGCCTGAGGTTTATAGCTGTCGCCCCCAAGGGCGACGGGATCGCATCAGCGGGCGCCCGGCGGTGTATCCGTCGGGCGCCCGCTTCTTTTCTGGGGGTGCGGCCGGACGGTCAGTTGAGAGTTGGCGCCGTTCCCACGGAAGGCACAGCAAGCCAGTATGTTGAGACTGTGTCCGGCACCCTGAATGGCCTTACAGCGCTTTCCGGCAGCCTGAATGCTCTTCTAGGCAGTTTCCTTTGACTCCGGGGCTGCCGGGGTGTACTCCGGTATGGTGTGCGCTGCCGTCGCCGTGGCACGAGGCCGGGGCCGACGGCCGGCGCTCTGGTCGCGGGCGCTGGCGGTCGGCGACCCCCGAGTGGCTGGACGGGCTCTTCCACGGGGGGCCTAAGTCCGAAGGTCGCGCTGACGCCCTTCGGCGCTATGGCGACCGTCGCCGAGGACAGCCCGACCTACGCACTGGAGGCTCCCATGCGGGAGCAGCAGGAAGCGTGGCGGAGTTGGCGTCGTTAGCCTGACCTATTCACGCGCCTTACGGCGGCTCGTGAACAGGCCACCCTTCGGGCTTCGATGCGAGGCCCTTGCAGCCTCTTGCTCAGGGCTAACCTTGAGCAAGCGGCGCGAAGCGACGCGCCTCGAAACGTGCGCCGCAGTGCCGTGCGGCGCACGTGGATGGTGAGCGAAGCATCCACGCTTCGCGAATAATCCAGGTTAGGACGTCTTTCCTGCACAGAAAATGGCCTGTAAGGCCTCCTGGAATCCGTCATCTGCAATGTAACATACGGACAATCAGTGAGTTTTGTGGGAACGGCACCAATGCAAGAAACAGCGGCCCGGGCGCCGCACCGGGCTCCACGATCTCGTCTTTCTCCTACACCGTGGACAGTCACGACCGCCGCACCCGCGTCGACCTTGCCGACGGCGGCCGATGGGAGTACAGTTACGATACGGCCGGACAGCTCACCGGCGGAGTGCGTTACGCCCGGCGTCTGCAGGACTCCGCCGAGCAGGTCCTGGCCACCTACGGCTATCAGTACGACCCCATGGGCAATCCGACCCAGCGCAGCGAGGATGCCGGGGTGAGCGCCTACACCTACAACAGCCTCAATCAGCTTGTGACCGGCGCCTGGTCGGGCACGCTCTCGGCCTTCGGATGGACCCGCACCGCGGGCCTCTCGGGAATCGCCGTCACGGCCGGCCAGCAGCAGCAGGCCGCTGCGGTGTTTGAGACGGGCGCCTGGACCGCCAAGGGCCTGGTGCTCCCTGCCGGCGATACGGCGCTCACGGTCACCCGCACAGCGGCAGATCAGACCACGGCCCAGGCCCAGGCCACCGTGACCCGCCCCGCGGACGCCACCCAGTTCGCCCATGACCTGAATGGCAACATGCTCGGCCTCGAGGGATGGACTCTCGCCTGGGACGACGAGAACCGGCTGGTCGCGGCCGTGAGAAGCGGCAGCGCGAAGCTCGAGTATGTCTACGACGGCCTCGGCAGGCGCCGCGTCCGCCGAACCTATTCCTGGGACGCCCAGGGCGCAGCCTGGTCGCTGGAGGCCGAGACCCGCTTCGTGTGGGATTCCTGGCTCCTCCTGCGTGAGACCACCGTCACACCGGCGGACGGTCGCACCTTCACACGCAGCTACACCTGCGGGCTCGACCTCTCCGGGCGGCTCGGCGGCGAGGGGCAGGATCCCATGGCCACCGCCGGCGGTATCGGCGGCATCCTCGCCGTGACATCCTCCTCATCCGCGCGGCAGACTCCGGGCTCCGCACTCTATGCCTACGACGGCAACGGCAACGCGGTGGATCTGGTCGACGCAGCCACCGCGGCACCCCTGGCCGCCTACGAGTACGGCCCCTTCGGCAATACGCTGGTCGCTGCCGGGCCCCTTGCCGACATCAACCCGATCCGGTTCTCGAGCAAATACGCCGAGACTGCCCGCATGCCCGGCATGCCCGCAGGACCGGACCTGTACTACTACGGCCTTCGTTTCTACAGCCCGGGGCTGGGGAGGTGGCTCTCCATGGATCCCATCGAGGATCCAGGCTCTGCACTTGCTGGCATACGCCGGAACTCGGAGTCAGGCATTGATCAAGAGGTCGAGGCCGAGCTACAC
>JAGVUW010000782.1 GCA_019136035.1 Verrucomicrobiota bacterium
CTGAGGCCAGGCACCGTCGCCGGGGCACGGGCTCGCCAGGCCTGGCCCGGCGGGGGATGGCGTTCAGCGGGCGCTGCAGACGGCGATGGCGCCGTGCCAGCGCCGACTCAGGCCGGCCAGGCGCCCGGCGGCGGGCGCCGTCAGGGCCGGCCGCGAGGCCTGCTGCATCTGCGCGAGGTCTGCCGGCAACTGCGCCGTGGTGATCACCTGGCCGTCAGCGCAGAGGACGTTGTAGCCATTCGGATGCGGCGGCGGCACGCTCTTCGAGACGCAGTTCACCTCGATCAGCATCCAGGCCTTGCCGGGGTTCTTCAGGCTGGAGCGCCCGCCGAACTTCTCGTTGTAGACGAAGGTCAGCCCGCGCGAGGCCAGCTCCGGCGGGGCGCCCGGGCAGACCCACATCTCGCGCGGCACCGCGTAGCCGGCGTCCTCCATGACGCGCACGATGCTCTTGGGGTCGGTCAAGGCATCGCTCGGGTAGAAGACCGCCTCGGGGTACTTGCCCTCGCTCATGTGGTACATCACCAGCATCTGCCCGATCTGGCGAAGGTTGGTGACACAGCGAACACCGTAGGCCATCTGGCGGGCACGGGCATACTGCGCCGCCGGGATGCTGGTGACGATGGCCGAGACGGCCATGACCTCCACCATCGAGAAGGCCAGCAGCGAACGGCGAACACGCGACAGCGGCGGACGCTTCATGGCGGCGTCTCCTGTGCAGTCGGGACCGCCTCGGCCGAGGCGGCTCCGGGAGTGTTGCTTAACCAATAGTATAGCCACGGCACCGCGGGGTTGGCAAGGTCACGGGCGCGGTCGCGCCAGGCCGCCGCCGGGGCCGTTGCCGGCGCCCGCAGTGCCGCCAGCAGGTACCCGATGGCGGCGGTGCTCGGGCGCTGTCCGTCGGCCCACTCGGCCAGCGCCTCCGCCGACAGCTCGCCGAGGGCGGCGGCGCAGAGCGTCGCCTGGGGCGCCTGCGGCACCAGCTCGTCACGGGCGCGCTCCCAGAGCGAGGCGGCGGCCTCGCGGCCGGCGCCGGCCAGCTCGGTGGCCAGGGCTTCGTCCAGACAGGCCAGGGCGTAACGCGCGTCGCTGAGGTGCGGATCCTGATGCGCCACGCGCTCGCGCTCGCGCACCCTCGCGCCGTGCTCATGGAGTTCGCGGAAGATCCGCAGGGCCTCGGCGTTCTGACCGGCCGCAAGGAGGGCCCAGGCCAGATCGCGGTCGAGGCGGCGCAGCTCGTCAGGGCCGGCGGCCTGGCGGCGCGCGCTGTCGAGGTAGTCCAGGGCCGCGGCCGCGCCACCCGACTGCAGGAGGGCCGCCTGGGAACGCTCCCACGGGCCCGCGACGGGAGCCATCTCGGCGGCGTCAAGCGACCGCCGGAGGTGCGCCAGCTCCAGGGCGCGACTGGTGGCCTCGGCCTGAGGCAGGACCTGACGATGGTGGGCCGCGCGCAGGGCGGCGCGATGCCAGAACAGGCCGCCCAGCAGGAGTCCCAGGCCCGCCATGGCCGCCACCACCGCGGCGCGGTGACGGACCACGAAACGGTCCAGGCGGTAGCCCACCGAAAACGGCGTGGCCTTGACCCGCGAACGGCGCCGGCAGGCCTCGAGGTCCGAGACCACCAGGTCCATGGTGGCATAGCGCCTCTGGGGTGCCTTCTCCAGGAGCTTCATGACCACGGCCTCGATGGCGCTGGACAGCCCCGGGCAGTGCCGTCGCGGCGAGGGCGGCAGGCTCTCGCGGATGGTGCGCACCACCGCGGCCATGCCCATGTCGGTGTCGATCCGGTAAGGCGCCTGGCCGGTCAGCATCTCGTAGAGCACCACCCCGAAGCTGTACATGTCGCTGAGGTGACTGGCAGCGCGTAGCGAGGTGGTCTGCTCCGGAGCCATGTAGCGTGGCGTGCCCATGGCTATCGCCGAGACCGTCAGGTCGAGCTCGCCGCCGAAATCGAGACGGGCCAGGCCGAAGTCCGCCAGCACCGGCTCGCCGTCCGGGGTGATCAGGACATTGGCGGGTTTGACGTCGCGGTGGATGATGCCGGCGCGATGCGCTTCGGCGAGGGCCGTGGCGATCTTCGTGGCGAGTTCCAGCGCCATGGCTTCGTGCAGCGGCGCCTCCCGAAGGATGTCCACCAGGGTCCGGCCGCCCGGGATCAACTGCATGGCGATGAAGTGGTTCCGGCCAACCTGGCCGGTGCCCAGGATGTCGACGATGTGCGGGTGGCCGGCCAGGCGCATCGCCGCTTCGGCTTCGCGCCGGAAACGCTCCAGCATCCCCGCCGGCAGTGTCGGCGCCTCCTGAAGGACCTTCAGGGCGACCTCGCGGCCGTCCGGGGCCCAGGCGCGATAGACGAGGGCCATGCCGCCGTGACCGAGGACGCCGTCGAGGCGGTACGGCCCGAGGACCGCGGCAGAGGCCGCCTCCGCGCCAGGGACGGCGCCGTCGGCGCCGGGCACGATCAGCCGCGTCGGCGCCAGAGCGTCGGCACCGTCGCAACGGCCAGGCGGCTGACTCGCTGTCGCGGGCATGGTGCTGCCTCGGAAGTCATGGTTGCCGGAGAGGAGCCTCAGCGGTCGGCGGTGCGGCCTCGTCGACCAGCATCACGGGGATGCCCTCCCGCACCGGATAGCGCCGGCCGCAGCGGCTGCAGACCAGCGTCTGGTCACTCTCGTCCGGATGGACGGCGGCGCCCTCGCCGCAGGCCGGGCAGATGAGGATATCGAGAAGATCTCTGGAGATCATGGGGTCCCCGCGCACGTGTGGCTCCGGGCTATCTTTTACAGCACTCTTACAATACCATTCCGGCCTGTCTCCGGCAATGCCCCGGCGGGTCTACCCGTGCCGAAAACGCCCCGCGCCGCCGATGGGCCGCGCCGGCCGGGCCGTCGGCGGCGGCGGTCCGGGAGGTCCGCGGGCGGCGCCGCGGACCGACGTGCCGT
>JAGVUW010000188.1 GCA_019136035.1 Verrucomicrobiota bacterium
TTCTACTTCTCCGCCATCGACCAGCACTGCCCCTTCTATCCCAACCGCGGGCGCGGCCACGAGCTGGCCGCGCCCGAGCCGGGCGACACCCCCGACTGGGAGCGCTTCGTCGACGTCATGGAACGCCAGATCACCGAGCTGTGCACGCGCTACGGCCGCCTGGCCGTCTTCTGGTGGGACAGCGGTCCCGAAATCGGCCTGACCGCACCGCGGCTCAACCCGCTCATACGACGGCTCCAGCCGGGGATCCTCATCAACAACCGCGGGCTCAGCGCCGACGGCGACTTCTCGACACCCGAACGCGATTACAGCCCCGAGTTCGATGCGCAGACGCGCTTCGTCAAGCCGGTCGAGGCCTGCCAGGCCGTCGGCGCCGAGAGCTGGGGCTGGCGCGACAACGAGGACTACTTCAGCACCCGGTACCTGCTCGGCGAGGTCGACCGCGTCCTCGCCCGCGGCGGCAACTACCTGCTCAATGTCGGCCCCAGGCCCGACGGCACCATCGACGCGGTGTCGGCAGACATCCTCAGGGCCATCGGCGACTGGTACGGCCGTGTGAAGGAGAGCCTGACCGACGTCGAGACGGTCGAACACATCACCACCGAACCCGCCGTCCCCGTCACCCGCCGCGGCAACACGCTCTACCTGCACCTGCACCGTCCCCTGAACGCGCGCCGCCTCCTGGTCACCACCCTCACGGCCGAGCCGGAACGCGCCATCCTGCTCAATGACGGCCGCCAGGTCCGCACCTCGACCGAGCTGCTGCCGCGGTGCTACCGCAAGGGCGAACGCCCCCTGCGCCTCTGCGACCTGCCCGTCGACGAGTTCGCCGCTTCCGTCATGGTCCTCAGACTCGACCTCGCCCCCGGCGTCCTGCCCGCCGAGGGTTCCGGTGCTGGCAATGCCTGACGGCATCGGAAGGACGGACAGCCAGCCGGGGTTGCAGTGAGTCTGGAGAGGACGCCCGACACCCGAGGCCCAGGGTCGTGAGTCGCCCATCCCTCTACCCGGCCTCGGGCGTCGAGTCTCGGGAGTCGGGCCTCGAGCCTCGGGAGTCGGGCGTCGGGTCTCGGGCCTCGGGCGTCCTGAACCCCATCAAAGGCGCGATGATGAGCACGATTCTCAACAGGAGCCGCGAGTCCATACCCGGCGCTCATGCGCCGGTGTTCCGGCTTGGGCCGTCCCTGCAGCGTTAGTCCTTCCGCCCCGGCCTTGGGCCAGGGTGGGGATGATCCGCCTCAGAGGCCGGTGGTGCGCAGGATGACGGTGTCGCCGGCCTGGAGGTCCAGGCGGATCTCGCGAGTGCCTTCGGGCCAGCGCCGGCCGGTGAGGATGTCGACGGCAGCTCCGGGGCGCGGCAGGGTCACGACCTTCTCGCCGGCAGTCGAGGCGTGCAGGCCGATGAAGCCCTGTCCGGCATAGATCGCGTCCTGGCTGCGGCAGACCACCGGCACCCCGGCGCTCTCGGCCAGGGCTCGGAGGGCCTCGGGGCGCACCCCGGGGGCGGCACTCCAGAAGACGCGGCAGCCCGCGCGGGTGTCATCCCAGAGGACGGCCGGCTGCGTGCCGCCGGCCAGAGTCGCCAGGACCTTCGCCGCGCCGGTCTCGGCCGGCAGGACCGCCGGGCGGTACGCCTGCGGGGTGCCCGTCAGCGCCCCGGCGGTGGCGGCCCAGGGGCCGGCCAGATCGGCAGACCACGACGCCTGCAGGGCCGTCTCCTCGTCGACCTGACGCATGGGCCAGCCCAGGATGGCGCTGCTGCGGCTGACGTCGAGGCCGCGCGGGCCGAGCAGGCCCACCGGTCCGACCATGGCCACGGTGCGGCCTTCCTGCATGACGCGGTCGCGCAGGAAGGCGGCCTCGTCGTCGTCCAACTGGAAGAGGTTCAGGAGCATGATGGCGCGGTGCCGCAGCAGTTCCGGGCGGCGCTGGAGGTCACTCCAGAGGACGGTGCGGTGGGGCACGCCGGAGCGCGCCAGGTACTCGCGCTGGCGGAAGATCAGCTCGCCGCCGTAGGGCGGCCGGAAGGCGCTGACGGCGCCGGTCTGTTCCTCGTCGACGACCACGAGGAGGTAGTCTTCGGCGGGCCAGTCGGGGGTGGCGTTGCGCACCCGTCCGGCCTCGAAGAGCCGCTGTGCCTCGGCGGCCAGGCGGCTGTCGCCGAAGGTCCAGCCATTGGAGAAGTCGTACCACTGCAGGGCGCTGCCCTCGGCCAGGTTGCGGGCGAGTTCGCGGCGCATGCAGGCGATGGAGCCGCGCACCGACGCGGGCTTGCCATGGCCGTCCTGGTGGGACCAGTGCGAGCGCAGGTCGGCCTGGTTGTAGAAGAGCTTGCCATGCAGGGGGAACGACCCGGCCGCGCTCATACTGGCGGCGGTGCCGCCGACCTCGCGCCAGGCGTAGGCCACCGGCGCCATCAGGTAGTCGATCTCGTCGGCCTCGAGCAGCCGCCGCAGGTCGAAGTGCCCCGAGCCCTGGCTGAAACCCAGGCTCTCGGGCAGGTGGGTGACATAGCCATAGTAGGTCCCGAACAGGGCCCGCCCGCCGGTCTCTTCCTTAATAAGGCGTGCGAAGTGCAGGATGGTCTCCGCCACGACCTCGTGCTGGTAGTCGTGGTAGTCGAGGACGTTCCTCTGTGCCAGCGGGTCGTAGAACATCCCGAGGGCGGGCTCGCGGCGCTCCTTCTCCGTAGGCACGGCGGCCGTTTCGAGGGTGACCTCGCCGCGGCCCCAGGCCTGCCGCAGGGCCGCGTCGGTGGCGTAGCGCTGCCGCAGCCAGCGCCGGAAGTCGTCCTGACCGGCCGGGCTGTAGTCGACCAACTCGCCCGACTGCGAGCCCCAGTGGAACCACTCCCAACTGATGCCGCTGCAGGGATGGAAGGCGATGATGCGTTCGGCCCACGGCGTCTGGCGGAGGTGCCGGATCAGCCGCCGCCGGATCAGCCGCCGCACGGCCTCCGAGTAGGCGTCCCGCCAGACCGCCGAGCCGTAGCTCGGGACCTGCCGTCGGCCGCCGTGGTAGTCACCGATGACCGTCTCGCCGCCCTCGAGCTGGCACATGGCCTCGGGGTGCTGCTGCAGCCACCAGCGGTGGTAGCGCGTATCGAAGGTGAAGCTGAGCATGATCCACGGCTCGGGGTGAGCCGCGAAGTAGCTGGCCAGGGTGCGGTCGATCGAGCTGTAGTCCCAGCCGGTCTCGTACCACCCCAGCTCCTGCAGGCTGACGCCCCAGATCGGCACACTCGTCGCACCGGCATTGCGTTGCTGCAGGGCGTCGGGATGCACGAAGAGATTCTGGGTCGGGTCGATCGGCTTGCCATTGACCACGAACTGCGGCACGCCGTTGGCCATGCGGACCTCGGCACGCGGGAACTCGTAGGTGCGGTCGTCCTCGCGCAGGCGCAGGCTGTGGCGGTCGACGGGACGGCTCAGGGTCGCGCCGACGAGCTCAGCCGAGACCGCCAGGCGCTCGGCGGTCAGGCCGAAGGGTATGTCGATACCGATGCCACTCAGACGCGCCCGCGACCCCGCCGGTGCGCCGGCCGCGAAGAGCAGCTCGCGGCCCCAGCTCGACTCCAGGACGGTGTCGCCATCGAGGATCACCACCCGCGCCGCGACCGACTGAGGCTGCGCCGACTCGGCCACCGCCTCAAGGTCGACCACCAGGCGTTCGCCGGGGCGGACCCGCCGCGGCAGACGCCCGAGTTCGAGCCGGGCACTGCCGAGCGGCCCCATCGGCCGGTAGACCAGGTCGCCCCACGGCAGGGAGGGCACCCGACCCAGCTCGGCGGCCTCGACCCACGGCCCCTCGGCGGAGAGGCCCGCCTGCCAGTGTCGGCCGGTCTGCAGACGCAGCTCGCGGCCGTCCTCGAACACCGCCGCCATCTCGGCGATCAGGCCCTGGGCGCTGCCGACATCCTCGGCCTCGACCAGGATCGAGTTCAGACCCGGCCGCAGGACCTCGCCGAGCGAGACCCACTCGGGGGTGCGCCAGCCGTCCATCTCGCCGAGGGTGGAGACCATCTCGGTGCCATTGACCACGAGTCGGTAGCTGTCATCGGCGGTGATCTGCAGGACGGCCTCGCGGAGCGCCCCCGCCGGCAGCTCGAACTCATGGCGGAACCAGGCGCGATGCTGGTCGCGGTTCAGGAGCTCCGGGTGCCAGATCCAGGCGGCCTGCCAGGTCGGCTTCGGCGCCGGCTGCTCGATGATGCTGCCCATGGCGAGGCGCTCCAGGCCGATGTCGTCGAGGTCGCTCTGGCCGGGGCCCGCCTGCACGAAGCACAGGAGCATGTCGAAGGCGTCGGCCGGCACGCCGAACTCGAGAGAGAAGTCCTGCCAGGCCTCGCCGGCGGGGAGGACCAGCGCCGGCGCCTCGGGCAGGAACGCATCCAGGCCGCGGTAGCGCAGCCGAAGCTCGGCGCCGCTGCCGCGCACCCGGCCCGAGACGCGGAAGCGGCCCAGGAACGAGAGGTCGACCGCCTCGCTCTGCCACTCGCCGCCGGCGGCCAGACGCAGGCAACGCTGCCCCGAGGCCGGCGACTCGGCCGAGACTGTCGCCGCGCCCGGCACCCCGGCGGCCGTCCACTGGAAGGGCTCGCCCTGGCGCAGCATCTCGATGCCCCCGTTGATCATCATCGCATCGGGATCCGACACCAGCGCGATCATGCTGATCGTCACCTCGGCACCGGCGGCGTTGAGCGGGTCGAAACGCAGGCGCTCGATGGGGCCCTGCCAGCCGCCCAAAGCCCGCCGGAGATCGATGCGGTAGAGGCGCTCGCGGGAGTCGGCGGTGAGGCTGTGTGTGGCCTTGCGGTTGTCCGAGAGGCGCTCACCCGGCGCCCCGATGAAGGTCTCGCCGGGGCCGCTGAGGCTGGAGCTGAGGAGCACGAGCATGACCGGGTAGTCCTCGGCCCGGATGTCGAGCTTGGGCGAGAGGAGCTGGGCGTCGAAGCGGGTGACCCCGCGGAGGCCCTCCGGGGTGGCCTCGATGGCCTCCCAGTTGCCCGGCTGCCAGCCCTCGAGGCTGCCCGCGAAGCTCCAGCTCAGGTTGCCGCAGCGTGCCACCGCGCCCCACAGGGCCACCGCCACGATCGCCGCCAGGAAACACTGCCCTCTGCGCATGGTCGTCCTCCTCACTCCAAATCGCGACGGCGTTGCCGCCGACCGCCTCACGGCGCCGGCGCCGCACACCAGCAGATCTCGTCTTCAAGCGCTATGCCAAAGCGCTCCCGGACACGCTCCCGGCAGGCCTCGACCAGGTCGCGCATGGCCGCCTCGGAGGCCGCCGGGGCCTCGTTGATGATGAAGTTGGCATGCTGGGCGCTGACGACCAGCGAGCCGCGGCGGAGGCCCTTGCAGCCGGCCTCGTCGAGCCAGCGCCCGGCCGGGCCGGCCGCCGGGTTGCGGAAGGTGCACCCC
>JAGVUW010000279.1 GCA_019136035.1 Verrucomicrobiota bacterium
AACCCGCCTTGGATGGATCGGCCTGACACAGCCCACTGCCCGCCTTTGTGGTTGGCGCGGCGTGCCGGCGCGCTGGCGCCGGCGCCGTTCCGTACTGCACTCTGTCACGGACGTGCTGCCCTGACACGTCCCCGCCCTCTGACCTCCGCCCTCTGACCTCTGACCTCGCTGGCGGAGCCCGCGCCCGGTGTCGCCGGGCGTCGGTCTGGCCGGCGTTCCGGTGTGGAATATAGTAGTCGTCAACGTCGCCGCAACGCGTCGAGGCCGGCGCGCGGCAGCCGTGGCCGGTTCTGGCCGCGGTGCCGGTCGTTGCGGCCATGCGGCTTGCAGTCACTGGAGAGAGCACGATGCCCACCCGCAAGAAGGCAGTTCCGGCCAGCGCGCCGGCCCGCGTCTGGAAGCGCGACAACGCCTGGAACCGCCTCGAGGCGAGCGAGCGGGAAGCAGTCGAGGCCTACTGCCGTGACTACGTCGCCTTCCTGAGCGCGGCCAAGACCGAGCGCGAGGCCTACGACCTGGCCGTGGCCGATCTGCGCGCCCGCGGCTTCGTCGATCTCGAGGACCTGGAGCGCGAGGGCGGCCGTCTGCGCGCCGGCCTGAAGGTCTACCGCGGCTGCCGCGGCAAGACCCTGATGGCGGCCGTCATCGGGCGGCGGCCGCTGGAGGACGGCCTGCACATCGTCGGCGGTCACACCGACGCGCCGCGTCTGGACGCCAAGCCGGTGCCGCTCTACCAGGACGGCGGCGTGGCCCTGCTCGACACGCATTACTACGGCGGCATCAAGAAGTACCAGTGGGTGGCCCTGCCGCTGGCCCTGCACGGCGTCGTCATCCGCCAGGACGGCTCGCGCCTGGCCATCTGCATCGGCGAGGCCGCCGACGACCCGGTGTTCGCTATCACCGACATCCTGCCGCACCTGGGCAAGGACCAGGCCGCCAAGACCATGGCCGAGGGCATCACCGGCGAGGGCCTCAATGTCCTCCTGGGGAGCCTCCCGGCGGCCGAGGCCGCGGACGACCCGGAGGTCAAGGACAAGGTCAAACTCGGGATCCTGCGGCTCCTCGAGGAGCGCTACGGCATGGTCGAGGAGGACTTCGCCAGCGCCGAGCTGGAGGTCGTCCCGGCCGGCCCGGCCCGCGAGCTTGGCCTGGACCGCTCGATGCTCCTCGGCTATGGCCATGACGACCGCATCTGCGCCTACGCCGGGCTGCGGGGGCTGTGCGACCTCGAGGGCACTCCGGAGCACACCGCGGTGGTGCTTCTCTGCGACAAGGAGGAGATCGGCTCGGTGGGCGCCACGGGGATGGACTCGGTGTTCTTCGAGAACACGGTGGCCGAGTTCCTGGCCCTGGCGAAACCGCGCGGCGGCGACCTGGCCCTGCGGCGCTGCCTGGAGCGCTCGCGGATGCTCTCGGCGGATGTCAATGCCCTGCACGACCCGAACTACCCCGACGTGAGCAGCCCGAACAACATGGCGCAGATCAACGCCGGGGTGGTCGTGGCCAAGTACACCGGGGCGCGCGGCAAGTCCGGCTCGAGCGACGCCAGCGCCGAATTCATGGCCGAGGTGCGCCGGGTGTTCAACGAGGCGGGCGTGGTCTGGCAGACCGGCGAGCTGGGCAAGGTCGACGGCGGCGGCGGTGGCACCATCGCGATGTTCCTGGCACGCTATGGCATGGACGTCGTCGACTGCGGCGTGGGGCTGTTCAGCATGCACGCGCCGTGGGAGGTGGCGGGCAAGCTCGACGCCTACATGGCGTACAAGGGCTACCGCGCTTTCCTGAGTCACACCCGCCGCTGAGCCGCGGCACCGGGGCGGAGGTCGGAGGTCAGAGGTCGGAGGTCAGAGGTCGGAGGTCGGAGGTCGGAGGCCGGAGTCCGGAGGTCGGAGGCCGGAGGTCAGAGGTCGGAGGTCAGAGGTCAGAGGTCAGAGGTCAGAGGTCAGAGGTCAGAGGTCAGAGGTCAGAGGTCAGAGGTCAGAGGTCAGAGGTCAGAGGTCAGAGGTCGGGGGCCGGAGTCCGGAGGTCGGAGGTCGGAGGTCGGAGGTCAGAGGTCAGAGGTCAGAGGTCAGAGGTCGGAGGTCAGAGGTCAGAGGTCAGAGGTCGGAGGTCAGAGGTCGGAGTTCGGAGGTCGGAGTTCGGAGGTCAGAGGTCAGAGGTCAGAGGTCGGAGGCCGGAGGTCGGTGTCAGCAGCCGGGCGGCGGGCCTCGGGCGGCGGAGGTCGTCAGGCGGGCGTCTGGAACTCGTCAGGCGGGCAGCCGGTTCCTGACGGACCGCAGTACGAAGGGAGCCGCATGCTCAGCGTGGTCATTCCCTGCTGCAACGAGGCCTTCCGCCTCGAGCCGCTGTGCGCCCTCATCGACGGCGCCGCCGGTCGCGGCTGGGAGTGGATCCTGGTCGACGACGGCTCGCGCGATGGCAGTGCCGGGGTCCTGGAGGCCTTCGCGGTGCGGAGCCGGTCGCGGGTGCGTCTGTTGCGTCACGACCGCAACCGCGGCAAAGGCGCCGCGGTGCGCACCGGGGTGTTGGCGAGCCAGGGCGACCTGGTGGGCTATGTCGATGCCGACCTGGCGGCCTCGCCGCTGGACTTCGCGGCCTACCTCGACGACGAGGGCCTGCGCGCCGGGCGCGAGCTGCTCGTCGGCATCCGGCTCCTGACGCAGGAACGCCTCGTCGAACGCCGACTCTGGCGGCATCTCCTGGGGCGCGTCTACCTGACCTACGTTTCATGCCTGACCGGGCTGACCGTGTACGACACCCAGTGCGGCTTCAAGCTCCTCTCGGGTGAGCGGGCGCGGCGTCTCTTCGAGCCGCTGGGGTGTGCGGGCTTCGCCTTCGACACCGAGCTGATCCTGCGGGCCCTGGGGGCCGGCATGCGCGTCCGCGAGGTGCCGGTGGCCTGGCAGGAACGCGGCCGCAGCCGGGTGCGGCCC
>JAGVUW010000698.1 GCA_019136035.1 Verrucomicrobiota bacterium
CAGGCAGGCATCCACCGCAGAGGACTCAGAGGAACGCTGAGGATGGAAGTCGGTGAGGTTGGGCGGGGCCGTGGTCGGTGCGGCCATGAAGGTGCCTTTGGCTCCGGGGCCGGGTCCGCTCGAATCAGCCCACTCAGGGTTCCGCATCTGGAGGACGGCATCGAGGCGTACGGCCAGCCGGCTCTGGACCTCCCTCTGCGCCCCTCTGCGTCCCTCTGCGTCCTCCGCGGTAGAAGAACGGTCCGCTCGTTCGGCGAACCGCCTATAGCGCATCCGCGCGCGTCCGGCGGGAGGCAACACGGCGCACGGCGCAGGCCCGGCCTGTCCCGTGTCGAGTCCCAGATTGGGGCTGGCCCTGAGCCTGCCGAGTCTGGTGATCGGCGCTGAATGCAACGATTCGGATGGCCCCCGAGTCCCGCGCGCAAGTTCAGCGCGTTCAGGCCAGAGCCTGCAGCAGCGACGACGACCTCTTATCGATGATGTCCACGACCCGCCCGAACATGGCATCGTCGCCAGTCGCCTGACGCAAGGAGGGTTCGTGTAACGCGGCCTGCACGGCACGGCAGAGGCTGGCGAGGCGTTCGCGCACCTGGGGCCAGCCGAGGCGGGCCTCCTTGGTCATCTTCTGCCAGTGTGCAGGCTGGATGGAATTGATGGAGTCGCTTTGGCCGATCTTCATTGCCGGAGTTCTCGACAGCTCGGGCCAGGCCAGGGTGCAGACGAGGTCGTAGAACGGCGCGAGCCGCCTCTCGCCCTCGCGATAGAGCAGCGAGAAGTTCTTGCCGTGGGCATCCGCGTTGCCGATCACCATGTTGAACATGATCCCGTTAAGGAAGTCGCGGATGTCGAGCACCGGGGTTGTGGACCATTCCCGGAGCATGGTGATGCAGTCGCGCAGCAATGGGCCGCCCTCCTGCTGGTACTTCCGCTCCGGGGGAAAACCCATGGCTTGGCAGAAGTCCTCCTGGTGGACGCGCCGGACCATGCCGTCCGGACCAACCGTCCGGTCGTAGCGCTGGACAACCAGGCAGGGCTTGCCGCCGATCAGCCGCCTGGAGACCGGCGGGACAGCCAGGCCGACCGCCTGTGCCAGCGTCATGCAGAGCACTTCCGCAGCAACCAGGCCGGGGAAGCGCTCGGGCTCGGGCTTGATGATGTGGGTGCTCGGCGTGTTGCCCAGCGGGAGGCAGACGGCGCTTCCATCGATGATGACCGGCAGTTTGCCCTGAGCGCCGGCGAGCGACAAGCGCACGCCCTCGCGACCCGCCAGCAGCGGACGACGTGGCAGTTCCGCGACGACTTCCTCCAACTCGGGCTCACTGAGTCTCCGCACCGGGTGCTCATTCGCGTCAGGCAGAGGTGCGCCCTCCGGCATCAGACTCACGGCCCCCGCGCACTCCCCGCCGATGCGCTCCAGGATGGCGAAGTCGTTGCTTTCGCTCACACCGAGAACTGCGGCGATCTGTTGCCTGGGGCCTTCGTCGGGCAGGATTCCCGCGAAGAACGGACGGGCATGCTTGCCGCGGAACGGTTCTTTGCGCAGCGGCAGCGAGCGGGAAAGGGGGATGGCCCCCGGCTTCTGCACCCACTCCGGAGCGTAGCGGAATGCCAGCAGGCCGCCGGCATCCTGGGTGAGCATGCCAACGGTGTCCCGGTTCAGGTAGACAGTCAGCCGCTTCATGACGTCTCACCCGGTGTCGGCCTGTCGCCGCCACCCCCCACCGCCAGGTCCAGTCCCAGCGCCTGGAGAACCTGGAGCATCTTGCCGGTCTGGCAGGTGGGCTTGCCCTTCTCCAGGTCGATGATGAAGCGCAAACCGGTGCCGGAGGTCATCGCCAGGTCCTTCTGCGTGACCCCCAACTCCCGGCGTCGCGCGCGGATCACCGCGCCCAGTTGTGCTGTCGTTGTCGTCGTCATGGTTCCCGAGCGGGAATATCGCGCGCCGGGGCGACAAAGTCAAGGCGTGATATTCCCGTTCGGGAATACGCGCGCATCGGAGGGCACTGCAACGGACCGATGTTCCCGAACGGCAATATGGGCGTGACAGGCACCGGACGGACCGCCGCCGGAGTCGCGCCCGTAGATAGAGATAGGTTGGGACATCCAAGTCCAAATCGGGATCGCTATCGGGATCGGGATCGCTATCGGGATCGAGGGAACGCCGAATGGCACTCGGACACGAGAAGGTGGAGTCTACCACTTCCCAGAGTTGTCAGCGTTCGTCGCCGAGGACAGCCCTGCGCTACGGCCCTTGGGAAGCCGTAGTCGATCCCGATCACGATAGCGATAGCGATTTGGATGAGAGTAAGCCACGACCTAGGCACTGGAGGCGCCCATGCGGGAGCAACAGTAAGCGTGGCGGAACTGGAGTCGTTAGAACGCTTTCTGCCTACAGTAAATGGCCTTTAAGGCCTCCCGGAGTCCGTCCTCTGCAGTGTAACCTACCGACAATCCGCGCGTTCTGTGGAAACGGCACCGATGCAGAAGGCGAACCCCATGGCCTGGACCATGGGGTCACACGGGATCGCGTGCGAGATGAGGATCGTCTTACGGCCCGACGACCTGGTGCGTCTTCCCCTTGCCCTTGTCCCCGCGGTTCTTGTCGCCCCCGGCCATCACCGTCCCCGTAGCCAGGACCAGCATCAGTGCCACCAGCAACAGCTTCTTCATCGAACGTCCTCCTTGCGGACAGGGCGGTCGGCCCGCCAACGGCCAGGACTACTTCACCGTGACCACGCCGGTCGCGGAGAACGGAGTGCCATCTACGAGCGCGCCAGTCAGCGTCAGTGTCACCGATCCGGGCGCCAGTCCCAGGTCCGGGATGCTGAACCTGGCCACCAGGTGCCCGAGGGTGTCGGCCCAGACGCCAGACGGCGCAACGCCGTTGAGCGCGACCGTGCCCGGCGCGACGGCAACGAGCGGGATATTCGTGTGGACCGTGATGTCGGTGACCTTGGCGAGCACGACAGTCTGCGGTGAGGCCATCATGGCGGGCAGGTCCCCGTCGACCGCGCCGTTGGCCATCAGGCTGCCGGCAAGGCCGACAGCGAGAAGCCCGCAGAGCGCCAGAACTCCGCGAGTCGTCTTTCTCATCGTCCGCCTCCTTCTGTTGGTTGCCCTGGGTCCCGCTTCGCCCGCTCGTCTGCTTGCGCCCCGTGGTATCGAGGGCGGCGGCGACCGCTGGTTTCTGGTCTCTACGCCAGTTTAACGCGCCGGGGCTGGTGCGGGCAATAGGAGTTTTCTACGAATAGCAGGATGTCGGTGTATTGTCCTGAGTGGACACGAGGTAAGGGCAGCGGCCCAGGCCACCCCGGGTACCGGTCGGCGGTCCGCGAGGGCGAGCCCCTGATCGCCAGTGCGTCACAGGAGAACCGTCGTGCAGGACGTGAGCACGGACCAGGTGATGGCGGCAGTGAGCCGCAGTGCGCTGATCGCGGCCGTCGAGGAAGCCGCGCACGAACTGGTCGGCATGCGCATTCTCTTCATGCTCCGCCAGCACGACGACATCGTCAAGCTGTCCCCCGACGGCTCGGAGTCCGCCCTGCCGGCTTTCTGCAGCATCCTGCGTGGATCGCACGCGGGCATGCGGAAGTGTTCGGCGTGCCGCGCCTTGGTGGGTTTCGGAGCCTGCTACCGTGGGTTGACGGAGTACTCCTGCCACGGGGGAGTCCACGTGGTCGCGGCGGCGGCCCTGGACGGTTCGGGTCGGGCCTCCCGCTCGGTGGTAGTCAGCTCCAGCGCCTTTGCGGCAGAGGATCGGGATGCTGGCTGGGCCGCCGTCCTGGCGCACGCCGAGGGCGAACACGTGGACAAGCGCCGACTGCGCAAGGCCTATGGGGCACTGCCTCTGCTGACAGCAACGAACCTGTCCATCGCCAAGGCTCTCGTTCAGATCGCCGCCGCCGCGGTGGGTGAGATCGAGCACAGCCTGGTGGCTGCTGTCGCGGCGACCGCCGCTGGCAAGGACTCCGGGAGCACGGTCGAGGGGCCAGGCATCCAGGAACGTCTGACGGCGGCCCTCTTCGTGGCCAGGGACCTGCCCCACGGGAGCAACCAGGCGCACCGTGGGGATGTCCTCGCCGAGTTGGTCAAAGACCTGGTCAGCCGGGACCCCGGCATGCCGTTCACGGTGGCCAGGATCGCGACCGCAGCCCACCTGACTCCCAACCACTTCTCCATGCTGTTCCGTAAGCACACAGGGGAGACATTCCAGCAGTTCCTGACGGAGAGGCGCATCGCCCACGCCAAGTTGCTCCTGCGAGACCTGAGCCTGAACATCGCCGACATCGCCCATCGCGTCGGCTTCACGGATGCGGGTTACTTCGCGCGCCGATTCAAGGAGCGCAGCGGTGTCACACCGCGCCAGTGGCGCGATGCCCTGTGACCCTGGGAGTCGAGGGAGGCGCCAGACCTCGGAATGCCCGAGTCGATGCCGTGTGCACCTATGTCTTTGCGGAACAATGCCATGTGGACCAGGTCGCGGCCTCATCCATCGCGAGGCCGTGCCCTCTTGCCCGTCTTTTCTGCTTACGTTGTGCTTGCGTGCTGACCGATGTGGCCTGAAGGTGTGCGCGTGACGGGCCGATGGAGCCGCGGACTGGGGCTGCGGAGGGAGTGGGGCCCATGGGACGCACGAAAGCATCGGGGGCGGACCGGTTTCTGTACGCTCGTTGGCTCCCGACTCCCACGTGGATATCCGTGTGAAGTCAGGCTTGACCCCGCGTCTTCCACACCCAGCCGCGGCGGCGCTGCCGCCCGCCCGGGGGTTGTCGCCGGCGGCTGGCAGATGCGGCGGGAGAAGCGGGCACAACGTACGAGGTGCGGTATGGTCCTGGACCTCAGGATTGAGCACGCCCATCGGCAGATCCCGGTGGCACTTCTCGTCGATGACCCGGCCCCCTGTGTCAACCCGTACTACCATCACCGTCGCCTGCGGCAGCCCACCGGTGAGCTCAGGCTGGCCTCGGGAGAGGCCATCGTGCCCACGATCCCGCTGGCCTTCCTGCACGACTTCGCCGATGTCGTCGAGCGCCATGGCCTGCGCGGCAAGTTCTCCGTGTTGCCGTACCCCTGCAACCTCGGCTTCATCGGCAGGGGCCTGGCCGGCTTCCCCGAGGCCGAGTGCCGCGACTGGGTCGCCGCGGTGCGGCAACGCCTGAGCCCGTGGCTGGACTTCTCGCCCGAGGTCATCACCCATCTGTACGCCGTCAACCCGGAGACGCTGGAGCCGCTTGACGAGGACGAGAATGCCTGGTCGCAGCACCAGGACGAGGAGACCTTGACGCGCTACCTCAGCACGGCTCTGCGGCTGTTGGCGGAGGCCGGCATCGATGCCTCCGGGGTGACTTCGCCCTGGATGTTCGGCGAACGCGTCGAGGGCGCCTACGCCCGGGCGGTCGGCAACGCTCAGCGCGAAGTCCACCAGCGGCTGCTGACTTGGCACTTCCTGCGCTCGGACCGCCTGTCGCCGCAGGTGCCCCCGGTGGTCGCCGACGGTGACGGCACGGCCGGAACGGCCGTCGTCCATGTGCGACCTGCCTGGGGCGATGCCTTCTGGTGTACGCAGGACACGCTGGCGGCGGGCGAGGCCTATGTGAGCTCGGTGGTCCGATGCCCTGATCACACGCGACCTGGACGGGGGTCGCATCCCGACCTTGGTGACGGCCGGGGGCGCCGTCGTCCTGCTGACCCACTGGCAATCGCTCTACTCGCAGGGCCGCGCCACGGGTCTGCAGGCACTGGCAGAGACCGCCCGACGGCTCCAGGCCGCCTTCGGCCCCCGGCTCGCATGGCGATCCTGTACGGAGCTGGCCGCCTACACCGCGACGACCGCGACGCTGCGCTGGCACGCGGTCCGCGGCGACAGCACCCTCCGCCTGACCCTGGCCTCGCCCTTCGCCTGCCCCGGCCTCACCGTCTCCTGGCCCTGTCCACGCCGGCCCCGCCGCGTGTGCCGGTACGGGGCTGGCGGCGCCAGCGCCAGGACGCCCGTCGAGCTCTCCCCCCAGTCGAGCCGCCAGTTGCCCCTGCGCACGGATGGCTACACCTGGCAGGGCGGCCGTGTCTACGTCTGCGTCAATCTGGACGGGGCCACCGCGGTGGACATCGAGGGGTGAAGCGCCGGTAAGCGTCGCGTCTGACCCATCTGGCGGCTTAGAATCGGTCCCGTGTGCACCTATGTCTTGGCGGAACAGCGAGGGTTAGCCGAACACGGCACCGGTTCGAAGAGTACCCACAAAGGAGGATCAACCGTGCCCACACTCAAAGCCGCCGCTGCCGCCGAGACCATCGACATCAGGGTCGCTCAGCCGCCTACCCCCGGCCCGTGGTCCGCACCGCCGCGGCCGCAGGACGCCGACCCGCGCGCCATGGCACTCGTCGTCGAAGCCGGTGAGCGCGTCTGTATCGTCGTCACCGACACGCTCAGGAACCCGGACGACGTGCTGGCCGCGGCGGCGCGCCGAATCGAGGAGCAGACGCGCATTCCCGGGTCGCATCTGCTCATCTGCGCCACGCACACCCATCATGCCCCCTGCACCGGGAACCCGTTCACCGGCGCCCGGGATGAAGCCTTCTGCCGGGAGCTTGAGCGGGCCATCGTCCAGGCGGCCGTCGACGCGAGCAACCCCATTGACCAAGCGGCTGGGCCTGAGGCCGACGCCGAGCTTCTCTTCGCCGAAAGCCAGGAAGCCACGGTCGGCATGAACAGCCGTTACCTGCTTGCGGACGGCACGATCGCCTGGCATGCGTACGACTGGCGGGACGTGGTGCGGCCCACCGGGCCCTACGACCCGGACCTGCCGGTGCTCGCGTTCCGGCGGCTCAACGGCGAACTCGCCGGCGTGGCGTTCAACCATTCTGTGCACAACATCGGCGCACTCACCCGGGGCGCCGTCTCGCCGGGTTTCTACGGCCTCGCCGCGCAGGAACTGCATCGCCGCCACGGCGCAGTCAGCCTGTTTCTGCCCGGAGCCTTTGGCTCGACGCACAACACCGGGAGCTTTGGCTGCACGGAGAACATCCACGCCATCCCCACAGCAGAGTCTGTACATCGAGTGACGGAGGCCGTCGAGACCGGCCTGCGCCGCGCCGATCCGGTGCACGTAGACGGCGTGAAGGCGCTGAAGCGGCCGTTCACCTACCGGATCCGCACGTTCGACGAAGCGCGAGAGGAGGCCGCGGTCAAGTACTGGACGGAGAAGTACACCCCCGAGTCGGCCCAGAGCCAGCAGCAGATGTGGCGCTCTGTGCGCGCCAGACTCGCGCCCGTACAAGGCGAGGAGCGACAGACATGCCTCCAGGTCATTCGTCTCGGTGATGTCGCGCTCGTCGGCGTTCCCGGCGAGATGTTTGCTGCGCTCGGCATGGAGATCCGGCGGCGGTCGCCGTTCCGCTACACCTATATCGTCGGACTGGCGAACGACACGATCGGCTACATCGGCGACCGTGATAGCTACGAACTCGGCGGGTACCAACTGTGGGCCGGCCTCCACAGCCCCTCGGCCCCCGGTGCGGGAGAAGCCATGGTCGAACAAGCGCTGGAGATGCTGCGGGAAATCCGCTGCCCGAGGGGCAGCGTCTGACCCCGAAACCCCACAACGAGTTCTACGTCAACAGTCTCGTCGCGCGAGGGATGGGCCGTATGCGCTGGTCGTGCACACGCACTGGCATTGTGACAGTCTTGGTGGTATGCGTCCTGCTCGGAATGGCCTACCGGGCTGTCACTCGGAGCATGGATGTGCGAGACTCTCCCCCGCCAGCGGCCGACGTCAAGGCAGTCGAGGCCGCCCTGATGATGTACCACGAAGACGCTGGTCGGTTTCCCCCGAAGCTGGGTGATCTGCTGGATGCGGGAACAGCCGGAATGCCGGGAGGCTACATGCCCGATCGACGGGGGCGCGAGACCATTCGAGAGGTGGGTTACCAGCGCATGGGCGACCACTCGGCACGCCTCACCGCGCCGGGGGCGCGGCGATTGCTGGAGTGGAACGGCAGCGCGTTTGTGGGGACATGGCTGACCGAGGCCACGGCCACCGGCGATGGTCCCGACGAGGGACCTCGCTAGGACCACCACACCCATCCGGCCACACCTCCGAGACGTTCTTGCGGTCCCTGTGGGGTCAGACATTCCTCTCCGCCGGCCTTGACACTCGGGATTTCTCGGTGTACAATGTGAATAACAATTCACAAGGATGGTCGTATGGCAACGGAAAAACTCGACACGCAGGTGCGGCAGGAGCAGATCGCCCAGGCGACCCTGGAACTGGTGGCAGCAGGCGGGCTGAAGAAGCTGAGCGTTGCCGCGGTCGCCCGACGGGTGGGGCTGGTGCCTTCGGCGCTGTATCGGCATTTCAAGGGCAAGGACGAGGTTCTGGACGCCACCCTTGGTCTGATCCAGGACAAGCTCCTGGACAACGTCCGGGCGGTCGCGGCTGAGACCGACGACGCCTTGGAGCAGCTTCACGGCCTGCTGATGCGGCACGTGCGGATGATTCGGGAGAACCGCGGCATTCCGCAGATCATCTTTTCGCAGGACTTCTACGCCGGGCATCCAGACCGGCGCGGCCGGGTGTACCGGGGTATTCGCAGTTATCTCGCGGAGGTGGCCAGGATTGTTCGGGATGGCCAGGCGGCCGGGCGGATCGGACGGGAAGTCGATCCGGACACGGCCGCGGTGGTATTCCTTGGGCTGGTCCAGCCCTCGGCGATCCTGTGGCATCTGAGCGACGGCGATTTCGACGTGACGCGGCAGGCGCAGAAGGCGTGGCCGCTGTTTCTGAAGGCGATTCAGGATGGAGCCGCAACTCTCCCGGATGAAGCCGGGACGGGCCGAGAGGGAGGGCGAAGGTGAGTGCGCGAGGGGGGCTTTCGGGCGGGACCGTACGGCTGGCCGGCAGGCCTGGCGCGGCGCTGGCCAGGCATCGGGTAGCCTTCGCCCGCGGCGGCGCGACGGATGGCCCCGTGGCCCCGCAGGTACTGGCAGAGGCCTTCGAGCGGAGCGAGGTCGGAGCGACAGGCGGCGAGGGCCCACCGGGAGCGCCAGCGGCTCGCCCACGGGTCGGCGGAGGGCTGAGCGGCCCTCGGGCTCTCTTCTTTTGGCGGAAATGTGAATCGAAGTTCACGGAGGTGCGGCTATGGCAGGCAAGAAGAGACTCATCCTCCTGATCCCGGTGCTTGCGATCGCCGGCGTCCTGGCCTACCGCTACGCCAGGCAGCGGGTCGAGGTCGATCCGAACGCCATCCGGGTCTCAGGCAACATGGAAGTCACGGACGTCGAGATCAGCTTCCGCATCCCCGGCTGGGTGGAGAGGCGGGCGGTCTCGGAGGGCCAGGTGGTCCAGGCCGGGGAGGAGGTTGCCGCGCTGGACCGGACAGAGCTGTCGCAGGAGGTCGAGCTGCGCCGACGTGAAGTAGCCGCAGCCGGGGCGGCCCTGGCCGAGTTGGAGGCGGGCTCGCGTCCGGAGGAGATCGCCGAGGCGGAGGCCATCGTGGCGCAGGCCGGGGCGCGGGTCGCCGAGTTGGAGGCCGGCTCGCGTCCCCAGGAGGTCGGGGCGGCCAAGGCGGCGCTCGCCCGCGCCCAGGCGGATGCCGGCTACCGCCGGACGGACCTGGCGCGGGTCGAGAAGCTCCACGGCAGCGGCGTGGCCGCCGACCAGGAGTTGGACACGGCCCGCACCGCCTACGACGTAGCCGACGCCAGGCTCCGTGAGGTGCAGGAACAGCTCAGACTCGTCGAGGAAGGCCCGCGTGTCGAGCAGATCGAGCAGGCCAAGGCGTTCCTCGCGCAGGCGCAGCAACGTCTGGCCCTCGTCAAGAAGGGCCCCAGGCAGGAGGTCATCGACCAGGCACGGGCTCGACTCCAGCAGACCGAGCAGGCGCTCGCTATCGCCGAGACCCGGCTGACCTATACCGCGCTGGCGTCGCCGGTGTCCGGGCTGGTGCTGTCGGAGAACGTCGAGGCCGGGGAGTATGTCGCCGCCGGCACGCCCATCGTGACGGTGGCTGACCTGGAGGACATCTGGCTGCGGGCCTACATCAACGAGACCGACCTCGGGCGGGTGAAGGTCGGCCAGGCCGCTCGCATCACGACCGACACGTATCCGGGCAAGGCCTACGACGGGCGCCTTTCGTTCATCGCCTCGGAAGCCGAGTTCACGCCCAAGAGCGTCCAGACCCCGAAGGAGCGGGTCAAGCTCGTCTACCGGGTCAAGATCACGGTGGCCAACCCGGACATGGAACTCAAGCCCGGCATGCCCGCGGACGCGGCGATACTCCTGAACCCGTAGAGGTGCCTCGTGGACGCCATTCGCGCCGACAAGTTGACCAAGGCATTTGGCACGCTGACGGCCGTGAACGAGCTGACGTTCACCGTCGCCGAGGGGGAGATCTTCGGCCTGGTCGGTCCGGACGGTGCGGGCAAGACCACGACGATGCGCCTGTTGACCGCGGTCATGGAGCCGAGCTCGGGTGATGCCTGGGTAGCCGGACACCATGTGATCGGCGAGGCAGAGCGGATCAAGGAGGAGATCGGCACCATGAGCCAGCGGTTCGGGCTCTATCCGGACCTGTCGGTCATGGAAAACATCGGCTTCTACGCCGACATCTACGGCGTGCCCCGCAAGGGCCGCGCGGAGAGGATCGACCGGCTGCTGGCCTTCAGCAACCTGACGCCCTTCAGGAAGCGCCTGGCGGGCAATCTGTCGGGCGGGATGAAGCAGAAACTGGGGCTGGCCTGCGCCCTGGTTCACACGCCCAGGGTCCTCTTCCTGGACGAGCCGACGAACGGCGTGGACCCGGTCAGTCGGCGGGACTTCTGGCGCATCCTCTACCAGCTCCTGCGCGAGAGGGTCACGATCTTCATCTCCACCGCCTACCTCGACGAGGCCGAGCGGTGCAGCCGCCTGGCCCTGCTGGATCGCGGCCGGATCATCGGGATGGGGACCCCGGATGAGGTCAAGCAGATGATGCGTGGGACGATCCTGGAGGTCCGCGCCGCCCAGCCGCGGCAGGCGACCGAGCGGCTTCGCGCCGTGCTGGGGGCCCATTCGGTGGGCCTGTTCGGCGACCGCGTCCACATCGTCACGCCGGACCCCGACACCGCGCGGCGTCAGGTGGAGAGCGTTCTGCGCGAAGCCCGTCTGGACCTCGCGGCCATTCGCCTGATACCGCCGTCGCTGGAGGATGTGTTCGTGTCCGTGATCGCCGCCCGGCACGAGAGGCAAGGCTCATGAGCCACGCAGACAACACCACCGCGGTCGCCGTCACCGACCTGGAGCGGCGCTTCGGCAGCTTCGTCGCCGTCAACCGCGTCAGCTTCGCGGTGGCCAAGGGCGAGATCTTCGGCTTCCTGGGCCCCAACGGGGCGGGCAAGAGCACGACCATCCGCATGCTGACGGGCATCCTTGCGCCTTCCGGCGGCAGCGGCACGGTCGCCGGCTTCGATATCCGCCGCGAGGCCGAGAAGATCAAAGCCAACATCGGCTATATGAGTCAGCGCTTCAGCCTCTACGAGGACCTGACCGTCGAGGAGAACATCGATTTCTACGGCGGCATCTACCGCATCCCCGCCGAGACGAAGAAGCAGCGCAAGGAGTGGGTCATCGAGATGGCCGGTCTCGCGGAGCGCCGAGACTCCCGCACGGCCATCCTCTCCGGCGGCTGGAAGCAGCGCCTGGCCCTGGGCTGCGCGATCCTCCATGAACCGACCATCATCTTCCTGGACGAGCCGACCAGCGGCGTGGACCCGATCAGCCGGCGGAAGTTCTGGGACCTGATCTACGCCCTGGCCGGCAAGGGCGTGACCGTCTTCGTCACCACGCACTACATGGACGAAGCGGAGTACTGCGACCGCATCGGCCTGATCTACCGCGGCGAGCTGATCGCCATCGGCACACCGGAGCACCTCAAGAACGAGAGGATGCAGGAGGACGTGCTGGATGTGCTGTGCGACAGGCCCCAGGACGCCATGGGCGCCGTCGAGAGGCTTCCGGGCGTCAAGGAGGTCGCCCTCTTCGGCAGAGGACTGCATGTCGTCGCCGAGGACGGCGAGGCGGTCGCCCAGGCCCTGCGACAGCGGCTCCCGGAGGCGGGCTATCCCCTTCACCGGGTCGAGAGGATCACGCCGTCGATGGAAGACGTCTTCGTCTCCCTGATCGAGGCCCGGGACCGCGCCGACGCAGACCGGCGGGAGGTGCGGCGATGACCATGCCCAGGATGCTCGCCGTCAGGAGGATCTACGCCGTCGCCCGCAAGGAAATGCTGCACGTCCTTCGCGATCCGCGGAGTCTGGGCATGGCCATCGCCATCCCGATGCTGCTGCTGGTGCTGTTCGGCTACGCCCTGACTCTGGATGTGGACGAGGTGCCCATGGTCGTCTGGGATCAGAACTCCTCCCAGGTCAGCCGGGAGTTCGTCAGCCGCTTCATGGGCTCACGGTACTTCTCGCTGCAGGGCTGCGCCCGGGACTACGGCCAGGTCGAACGGGCCATCGATTCGGGCCAGGCCCTGGTCGGCCTGGTCATCCCGAGCGGCTTCGCAGGGCGGATCGGATCGGGGCGGGATGCCGCCGTGCAGATGATCGTGGACGGGAGCGACTCCACGACGGCGACCATCGCGATGGGCTACGCGGAGGTCGTGACCCAGGACTACTCCCAGGACATCGCCGTTCGCCGGCTGCAGCGCCTGGGCGGGTCGTCGCTCAACCCGCCGCTCGACATCCGGCCGCGGGTCTGGTTCAACCCGGACATGGAGTCCAGGAACTACATCATTCCCGGCCTGATCGCGGTCATCATGATGGTCATCGCGGCCTTGCTGACTTCGCTGACGGTGGCCAGGGAATGGGAGCGCGGGACGATGGAGCAGCTCATCTCCACCCCGGTCAAAGGCTGGGAGCTGATCCTCGGCAAGCTGCTGCCCTACTTCGCCATCGGCATGCTGGACATGTCGCTCGCCGTGCTCATGGGCGAGTTCCTCTTCCAGGTGCCGCTGCGGGGCAGCGTCGCGCTCCTCTTCGCCATGGCGGCGGTGTTCCTCGCCGGCGCGCTGTCGCTGGGGATGGTCATCAGCATCGTCACCCGGAGTCAGTTGCTGGCCAGCCAGCTTGCGATGGTGCTGACATTTCTGCCGTCGTTCCTGCTGTCGGGCTTCATGGTCGCCATCAGCAACATGCCCAGGCCCATTCAGGTGGTCACGCACCTGATCCCGGCGCGGTACTTCGTGGCGCTCCTCAAGGGGATCTATCTCAAGGGCCTTGGGCTGGAGGTCCTTGCCCTGCAGGCGGCGATGCTGTCGGCCTTCGGCGCCGCGATGGTGCTGCTGGCCATCGTCACGTTCAAGAAGAAGCTGGTGTGAGCATGCGAGAACGCATCCAACAGATGCTGCGGAAGGAATTCCTCCAGGTCTTCCGCGATCCGAAGATGAAGGGCGTCATCTTCCTGATGCCCATCGTCCAGCTCATGGTCTTCGGCTACGCCGTCACCACGGACGTGAAGGACGTCGCCACGGCCGTCTACGACCTGGACAACTCCGTCGCGAGCCGGGAGTTGATCGCACGCTTCGTGCACTCGGGCTACTTCCAGGTTATCGAGCATGTCGGCGACGACCGCCGGGCCCAGGAACTCGTGGACCGCGGGGAAGTCCGGGCGGTCATCCGCATCAACCGAGGCTTCCACGACGACCTCCAGGCCGGCAGGACCGCCCCAATCCAGATCATCGTCGACGGCACCGACTCCACCACGGCCGGCATCGTCCTGGACTACAGCGCCAGGATCGCGGGGCGCTTCTCCGAGGAGGTCCTGATGGCGCGCTCTGAACGCCTGCGGGGCGCGGCCGAACGCCCGGGCCTGGTCACGCTCCAGACCCGCGCCTGGTTCAACGAGAACCTCGAGAGCCGCAACTTCTACGTCCCCGGCGTCATCGCCGTCATCGTGATGCTCATCACGCTCATGCTGACCAGCATGGCCGTCGTGCGCGAGAAGGAGATCGGCACCATGGAGCAGATCATGGTCACGCCGATCACACCCGCCGAGTTCATCCTGGGCAAGACCGTGCCCTTCGCCCTGATCGGATTCGCCGACGTCATCCTCGTGACCGTGGTGGGCGTGTTCTGGTTCGAGGTGCCCATCCGCGGCAGCCTGCTGCTGCTGTTCCTGGCCACGGCGCTCTACCTCATGACAACGCTGGGCGTGGGCCTGCTGATCTCCACGGTCAGCCAGACCCAGCAGCAGGCCATGATGAGCACCTTCTTCTTCTACTTCCCGGCCGTGCTGCTGAGCGGCTTCATGTTCCCCATCGCCAACATGCCCGAGGCCATCCGGTGGATGACGTACTTCAATCCACTGCGCTACTTCCTGGTGATCCTCCGCGGCATCTTCCTCAAAGGCGTGGGCCTCGACATCCTCTGGCCCCAGGTGGTCGCCCTGGCCGTCATGGGGTGCGCCGCTCTCTGGCTGGCCGCCCGGAGGTTCAGGAAGACGCTGGCGTGACGCGACGCCCAAGGCCGCGCCCTGACGCCATCGCCGCGACGATGGGACTGCCCCTGAAGACAGGGCTGCCCCCGAATCCCCGGAAGCGTGCGCGCCAGACGCGGGAGTGGCCCCGGAAACCGCGCCGCGCACGCACGGAACATGAGGCCGCAAAGTATATTAACCGCTGGAAACGCGCATGTTCCATGCTCACGGCACCGATGAGCGACAGGCAGACATCCACCGCAGAGGACTCGGAGGAACGCTGAGGATGGAAGTCGGTGAGGCGAGCGGGGCCGTCGTGG
>JAGVUW010000130.1 GCA_019136035.1 Verrucomicrobiota bacterium
CTTGCCTTTGTGCTCTTCACCCTGGGCTTCGGCGTTGGCCGGGAGGTCGGGCGGCGCCAGGGCGCCGCCACGGCGCCGGCCGGGGCCGCCGCGGGTGGCGGATCGCCGGTGGCGCCGGCGACGGCGGACAAGGTCACCGTCTACTACCTGCACGCCACCTTCCGCTGCGTCACCTGCAACACCATCGAGCGGCTCGCCAGGGAGGTCGTCGAGAGCGAATTCGCCGCAGACCTCGCCGCCGGCCGCCTGGAGTGGTACGCGGGCGACTTCCAGGTCGAGGAGGACCTGGCCAGGCGCTTCGACGTCGCCTCGAGCTGCGTCGTCGTGGCCCGGCAGAGCGCCGACAAGGCGGTCGAGTTCGAACGTCTCGAGGAGGTCTGGACCCTGGTCGACAAGCCCGCTGAGTTCAAGGAGTACGTCGCGGCGGCGATCAGAGAGCACCTCCGATAGTCCTGTGGAGCGCGAGCGTCCCCAGGGGCGTATGCCCCCGCGAGCCGTCCCATGAGCGAAACACCAAGCACAAAACTGCCTCCGCCACCACGCCAGCACCCGGCGCACCCGGCGCCAGTACAGCGTCACAACAGACCTATCATCTTGCACGTGACCGTCTGCACAGCAGACCGGCGCGCCCTTCTGGCGTCAGACTTCGTCCATGGCGCCCTGCGGGCGGCTTGGGTATCGGCTCGATCCTGGGTGGTTGGATACTACATGGTCATGCCCGATCACATCCATCTCTTCTGTGCCCCGGGTTGCGGGCAACCGCCGCCCGTCAAGGCCTGGTCCTCGTACTGGAAACGGCTGGTGAGCCAGAGCGCCACCGCGCTGTGTGGCCAATGGCTCCCCGACTGCTGGGATACGCAGATGCGGTCGCAGGAGCACTACAGTCAGAAGCTGGAATACGTGGCACAGAACCCCGTGCGCTGTGGATGGGTGGCGCATTCGGAGGAATGGCCGTACCAGGGCAAGATCAATGATCTGATCTGGATCTTGTAGGCTCGCGGGGGCCGAGGCCCCTGGGGACGCTCGCGTGCCAGGACGCCGGGAGAGGCTCGCGGGGGCCGAGGCCCCTGGGGACGCTCGCGCTCCACGACGCCCGAAGAGGCTCGCGGGGGCCGAGGCCCCTGGGGACGCTCAACGCGGCCGTCTGGCCCAGTTTCAGGACGTGCAGAGAAAGGCCTGTGGCATATGACCTGGTTGACTATCGGCTCCGCCCTGTGGCTGGGCATCCTGACCTCGATCAGCCCCTGCCCGCTGGCGACGAACATCGCCGCGATCTCGTTCGTCGGCCGCAAGGTCGGCCAGCCGCGTCAGGTGGCCCTGGCGGGCCTGCTCTATGTCCTCGGGCGGACGGTCGCCTACGTGGCGCTGGCCTGGCTGCTCCTGGCCGGCCTCCTCGGCGGCGGCGAGGCGGCGCGCTTCCTGCAGCGCTGGCTCAATCTGGTTCTGGGGCCGATCGTGATTCTGGTCGGGATGGTCCTACTGGGTCTGATCGGCAGCGGCGTCTCGATGAATCTCGCCGGGAGCGCCGTGCAGGAGCGCGCCGCCAAGGGCAGTGCCTGGTGGGCGGCGGCGTTAGGGTTCCTGTTCGCCCTGTCCTTCTGTCCGGTGTCCGCCGGGCTGTACTTCGGTGCCCTCATACCCCTTTCGGCGACCCACGCCTCGCGGTTGCTGCTGCCGAGCGTCTACGGCCTCGGCACCGCCCTGCCGGTGATCGTTTTCGCCTTCCTGATCGCCTTTGCCTCGCAGCACGTCGGCAGGGCCTTTAACCGGCTGACCCAGATCGAGCGCTGGGTGCGGCTCGCCACCGGGGTGCTGTTCATCGTGGCGGGCATCTACCTGAGCCTGACCCACGTCTACGGGGTGTCTCTGATGGCCTGGTGAAGCGCCGGCCGGCTTGGCTCGGCCGACAAACAGCGGGAGTGCAAGCAATGAAGGCAGTGGTGACGGTCGACGCCGGGATCTGCGGATTCAAGACCCGCATCCAGGCCGACAGCGACGACGCGCAGAATGTCTCCTTCCAGGTCGCCAGCGGCTGCGAGAAGGCCGGCGGCTTCGGCGCCGCCCTGACCGCCAAGGGGCCGGTGGACGGCTACGCCGAACTCGGCGCCGGCAGTGATGGCGTCATCCTGACCACGGCGCGGGAGACACTCAAGGGGTGCTGCGCCGCCTGCGCGGTGCCCATCGGGGCCTTCAAGGCGATGCAGGTGGCCGCCGGCGTCGCCCTGCCCAAGGACGTCTCCCTGGGCATTGCAGCCGAGTGACGATGGGCGCTGACGGCAAGGACACGGGAGAAGCATGATGAGCACAGACCATCAGGACAGCCATGCGTTGCGGTCGCGGGTTCGCGAGCGCTACGCCGAGATTGCCAGAGGCGGCGGGAGCTGCTGCCAGCCGAAGCAGGAGTCCTGCTGTGGCGCCGGCACCCTCGGCAACGCCGCAGCGTCGGCCGGCCTCGGGTACTCGGCCGCGGAGATGGCGGCCGTGCCAGAGGGCAGCAACCTCGGCCTGGGCTGCGGCAATCCCCAGGCCATCGCGGCGCTCAAGCCCGGCGAGACCGTCCTCGACCTGGGCAGTGGCGGCGGCTTCGACTGCTTCCTGGCGGCACGCCAGGTCGGCCCCGCCGGCCGGGTCATCGGCGTCGACATGACGCCGGAGATGCTCAGCAAGGCCAGGGCGAACGCGGCGAAGGGCGGCTGCGCCAATGTCGAGTTCCGCCTCGGTGAGATCGAGCACCTGCCCGTGGCGGACTGCTCTGTCGATGTGGTTATCTCCAACTGCGTGATCAACCTCTCCCCCGACAAGCCCCAGGTGTACCGCGAGATCTACCGCGTGCTCCGTCCGGGCGGTCGGATCGCGGTCTCGGATGTGGTTGCCACCAAGCCCCTGCCGGCCCGGGTGCGGTCCAGCCTCGACGCCCAC
>JAGVUW010000781.1 GCA_019136035.1 Verrucomicrobiota bacterium
TTCTCCTTCAAGGCGCCCTCCAGCGAGGAACTCGACCACGACTACCTCTGGCGCTGCCTGCGCTGCCTGCCCGAGCGCGGCCGCATCGGCATCTTCAACCGCTCCTACTATGAGGAGGTGCTGGTGGCGCGGGTACACCCGGAGATCCTGCAGCGCCAGAAGCTGCCCAGCGGGCTGGTCGGCAGGAAGCTCTGGAAGGAGCGCTTCGAGGACATGCGCTGTTTCGAGCGCTACCTCAGCCGCAACGGCGTCCTGGTGCGCAAGTTCTTCCTGAATGTCTCGCGCGAGGAGCAGAAGAAGCGCTTCCTGGAGCGCCTGGACGACCCCGAGAAGCACTGGAAGTTCTCCGCCGGCGATGTGGAGGAACGCCAGCACTGGGACGAGTACATGGACGCCTACGAGGATATGATCCGGCAGACCGCCACGCCCGAGGCGCCGTGGTATGTCGTCCCCGCCGACGCCAAGTGGTTCACCCGCCGCGTCGTCGCCGCCGCCGTCATCGACGCCATGGCCGGCCTCGGCCTGGAGTACCCGCGCGTCCCCAGGAGCCGCCAGGACGAACTGGCCACGGCGCGGCAACGCCTGCTTGCCGAGGGCTGACCGCGCCCCGGCACGGCAGCGTCAGGCCGGAAAACGACACCACCGCGGACGGCCAGAGCCGCCGCGGTGGTGGGGAAGGAACGGGTGCCGCCCGCGACGCCGAAACGCGGCGTCGCGGGTTCTGAGTGTGCTCAGGGCGCCGCCGGAGCCGGCGCCGCGGGCGCGGCTGGAGCCACATCGGCCGCCGGCGCGACCTCGGCCGGAGCCGGCGCGGCCGCAGCCGGGGTCTCGATCACGACCTGACGGCCGAAGCCGGTCCACTCGTAGATCTTGCCCTTCTGGTTCAGGACGTAGCCGGCGATGCCCAGGATCACGACCAGCAGGACGATCCACGGCCACGGGCTGCGCTTCTCGGCGTAGACATCGGTCAGACAGCGTTCCGAACCCGGAGGCAGCTCGGCCACCGCGGTGAGAGCGCCGCCAAAGGGCACATTCAGGCGGGCGCGGGCATTGACCGCCCAGCCGTTGGCATCGAGGATCGGCCCGAGGTTGCGCTGGCGCAGCTTCATCCAGGCGATCAGCATCGACGGACCCGAGATCACCAGGATGATCCCCAGGAGGGCGACCGGAATCCACCAGCCGAGCTCCGTGAACCTGGCGAAGATCATGGTGAGGAAGGTGCCGATGCTGCCGAGGGCGACGCCGATGGCGGCGACGGTACCGACGTCGATCTTCTTGGGGGCGCCGGCCGGGGCGGCGGCGGCGGTCTTGTCGGCCTGCGCGGCGGCGGCGGCGACGGCGCCGAGCTTCTGGTCCGAGGCGGCCTCGGCGGCAGCGGCGCGCTTGGCGACCTGCTCCTCGATCATGCGCAGGAGCTTCTTGTAGGGCGAGAAGAAGGCCTGGCGGATGCTGATCGGGTTGTCGACGATCTTGGTGATGGTCGCATCCCAGTCGCGCCCCTTGCGGTCGTAGAAGAGGCCGTTGCGGCCGACCATGAGCTGATCGGAATCGCCGCCGGTGAAGGCCGCCGCGACGGTCATCTTCTCGCCGCCGGGGCGGGTGCAGTCGCAGTAGGCCAGGTAGGTCTTCGCCAGGCCCGCCAGGGCGGCGTGCTTGCCGGCGTCGCTGACATGCACGCAGAGGTCGCAGGCGCGGCCGTCGAGGTAGAGGGTGCCGGCCTGGAACATGGCCTTGCCCTTGCGGGTGTAGAAGTCGCGGAAGGAGACGAAGTTGTTGAGCAGTGGCGCGAGGTCGCGCGCGAAGCGCAGGAGCTTCTCGACGTCGGCGATGGCCAGGGCCTCGGGCTCGTACTTCCTGTCCTCGGCGATCAGCTCGCCGAGCGTCGCCTTGGCCTTGCCGTCGAGGATGGCGCGGACGCGCGCCAGACCGAGCTTCTCGACCGCGGCGCCGGCCTTGGCGCCCTGCCAGGCCTCGTAAGGCGCCAGGGTAGCGCAGAGACCCAGCCACTCGGCCTCGGTCAGGGCGTCCTTCTCTCCGAGCAGCGGCGTGACCGCCTTGGCAACCAGGGTCGCCATGGCGCCCGACCAGGCCGGATTGAGGCCCTGCCGCAACGGCAGCGGCCGACCGGCCTCGACGCGCGCCAGCGGGAAGCCGCTGACTTCGGCCGAGGAGATGGTCATGTCCTGAGCCGCCAGGGCCAGGTAGTCGCCCTCCTGGCGGTTCAGCGCCGCCTGCGCCCGCGAGTCGAAGAGGGCCAGGCGCGTGCGCGCGAAGTAGTCCTCGACCTTGGCCTTGACCGCACGGCAGGCCGCCACCGCCGCCGCGGTGCCATCGCCGAGCGGCAGCACGGCGGCAGTCTCGGTTTCGCCCTTCTGGCACCACGCCGCATAGGCCTGGCACTCGGCGAAGAACTGATCCACGCGGGCCTGCGAGACGCCGGCCTGGCCACTGCGGTCGGCATCACTGCCGACGCAGGCCATGATATCAAGGAGGACCTGCTTGACCTCGGCGTCCTCGACAGCATCAGCGGCGATCACCCCGTCGCCGTTGAAGCGCGTCTTGGCGAAGATGCGGGCGGTGTCGGCCGCATCGGCCAGGCTGATCTCCTTGGCGTCGGCCTTGCCGAGGTTCGCCAGAATGCGCCGGGCCGAGGCCACAAGGCGCTTGCCCTCGGGGGTCTGGTCGTTGAAGGCCGCCAGCGGCAGGGCGTCGGAGCCCTTCACCAGGGCGTCCGGGTCCCTGACCGCGGCGCAGGCCCACTGCACGGCCGCCAGGATCTCGGGAGCGCGGATGCGCCCGTCCTTATCGGTGTCGATGAGGTCGAGCGTCCGGCTGTCGAACTCGATGCCGCGGGTGGGGCAGGCCAAGGCCACCCAGAGCTTCTGATCGAGGCCGGCCAGGTGGACCAGATCGGCG
>JAGVUW010000712.1 GCA_019136035.1 Verrucomicrobiota bacterium
CCAGAACCGCGTGCCCTTCCTCTTCGGCGTGCGCGTCGCCCTCCTTACCGAGGCGATGCTCCAGAGCGCCCACCAGAAGGGCACACGCATCCTCTGCAGCGAGGTGCTCAAGAAGGCGAAGCTCGCCCTCAAAGACATCGCCTGAGGACAGGACCACCGGCGGCCCGGACGCGTTAAATGGCGACAGCGCATGCGTCCGGACCGCATTCCCCGCCCTGTGCAGGACACCGTCAGGGGCCAGACTCTTCCACCCCCGGAGAGACCCTGGCCCCGTTCCACTTAAGGACCGGACGCATACGCTGTCTTGTCAAACACGGACCGTCAACACCGATAAGCATACCATGATGGTATCGTTGACACCATGGGACTTTGGTCTCAGGCCGCTCTTCCGCCCGGACCGCAGGCGTCCGGGGTCAGAACGAGCGGTGAAAACGCAGACCCCGCGCCCAGCCTGACGGCGTGGGCGCGGGGTCTTGGGGCGCAGGCCGGGCGCGATGGCATCGCGCCGCGGTCCCGGCGGTATTTCAGCAGATGGTCTTGGCGGCCACGACGGCCTTGGCCGGGCGCTTCAGGAGGGTGCGCACCTGCAGCGAGTTCATCTTCGCCACGGCGGTCTCGCCCACGCCCAGCGCGACCAGACGACGGCGCTGAGCCGCAACCTTCTGACGCTTGGCCTTGCCACGCTTGACGGGGCGAACCAGGTTCTTGTTGCGGTAGGTGCTGGTAGCCATGCTTCTATCCTCAGGTCTGCTATCGGCAATCGTCGATAATGGCAACGTCGTGCGGCGGTGCGCTCACAAAGTCCGATACTATAGGCCATCAGGGCGCCATGTCCAGCGGGGCCGTTGCCGCCGCGCCGGCGCCGGGCGCGGTCTCACTCGAAGAGGGCGCGGGCGAACATCTCGGCGTCGAAGGGCTGCAGGTCGTCGAGGGCCTCGCCGAGGCCGACGAAGCGCACCGGGTAGCCGAGTTCCTGGCGGATGGCGACGACGACGCCGCCCTTGCCGGAGCCGTCGAGTTTGGTGAGGATCAGCCCGGTGATCTGGAAGAGCCGGCCGAACTCGCGGGCCTGAACCAGGGCGTTGGTGCCGGTGGAGGCGTCGACGGTGAGCCAGACTTCATGGGGGGCGCCGGGGAGGGCCTTGTCGATGCTGCGGCCGGTCTTGGCCAGCTCGTCCATGAGGCCGCGCCGGGTGTGCTGGCGTCCGGCGGTGTCGATGAGGAGCACCTGGCTGCCGCGCTGGACGGCGGCGGTGGTGGCGTCGTAGGCGACGGCGGCGGCATCGCCGCCCTGCTTGCCGGCGACGACGGCGCAGCCGACGCGCTCGCCCCAGATCTGGAGCTGTTCGATGCCGGCGGCGCGGTAGGTATCGCCGGCCGCCAGGAGCACGGACTGGCCCTGCTGGCGGAAGTGGTGCGCCAGCTTGGCCACCGTGGTGGTCTTGCCGCTGCCGTTGACGCCGACCACGAGGATCACGGTGGGGCCATTCGGGTTGCGGTGCACCGGCGGCACGTCGCCGGGCCGCAGCAGGTCGAGGACAGTCTCGCGGCCGACGGCCAGCACGTCGCTGGTGGTCGCGATGAGGCCGCGTTCGTAGCGGTCGCGGATATCGCGGACGAGGCGGGTGCTGATCTCGGCGCCGAGGTCGGTGCTGATCAGGGCCGCCTCGAGCTGCTCGTAGGTCTCTTCGGTCCAGGCGCTGGTATCGGAGAAGATCGCCTGCAGCCGCCGCATGAGGCCGGCCTTGGTGCGCTGCAGGCCGTGCTGGAAGATGCGGAAGATCGAGGCCATCACGCCTCCTTGCCAGGTGCATCCGGCGCCGCCTCGGGGGCGGCCGGACGGTCGCGCCAGAGGCGGTCGAGGACGCCATTGACGAAGCGGCTCGAGTCGGCGTGACCGAAGGCCTTCGCCAATTCGACGCCCTCGTCGAGGGCGGTCAGGCCGGGGACATCCTCGCAGCAGTACAGCTCGTAGGTGGCCAGGCGCAGGATATTCCTGTCGATGATGCTCATGCGCGCCAGGGTCCAGTTGGTGGCCCGGGCGGCGATGCGCTCGTCGAGTTCCTGGCGATGCTCGAGGACGCCGCGGATGAGGCGCTCGGCGTAGGCCCAGGCGTGGTCGAACGAGCTGCCCTCGAGGGCGTCGTCGAGGTCTTGGACCTGGGCCTTGAGCAGCCCGATCTGGCGGCTGACGTTGCCCCAGTCGTCCTGGACATCCGCCTGGTAGAGGTACTGCAAGGCGCAGCGGCGGCCGAACTGCCGTTCACGACGGTAGCGTTCGATCCGTGCCGCATCGGCATCTGTCAGGGAGTCGCTCATGGCGCCTTGGGCAGGTCCTTCATCAGATTGGCCATCTCGATGGCCGCTACGGCCGCACTGGCGCCGCGGTTGCCGGCCTTGGTGCCGGAACGCTCGATGGCCTGCTCGATCGACTCGGTGGTGACGACGCCGTAGATCACCGGCAGGTTCTCCTGCAGCGAGATCTGCGCCAGGCCCTTGGAGACCTCGGCGTTGATGTACTGCGCATGGGCGGTCGAGCCCTGGATGACGACCCCCAGCGCAATCACGGCGTCATAGCGGCGGCTCGCCGCCAGGCGCTTCGCCACCAGGGGTATCTCGAACGACCCGGGCACCCAGGCCACCTCGATGTCAGCGGCGCGGCCGCCGTGGCGTACGATGGCGTCCCTGGCCCCCTCGAGGAGCTTGCTGACAAAGAACTCGTTGAAGCGGCTGCAGACGATGCCGAAACGCAGGCCGTCGGCCCGCAGCATGCCCTCGTAGGTCTTGCCGTCGTCGTGGCTCATGGGTACGTCCTTTCCGCCGGGCGGGTCGCCCGTCTGCCGGGCCTCACATCAGGTGACCGAGCCGTTCTTTCTTGGTCGACAGGTAGCGGCAGTTGTCCTGCCCGGGCGG
>JAGVUW010000534.1 GCA_019136035.1 Verrucomicrobiota bacterium
GACACCAGGGACACCAGGGACACCAGGGACACCAGGGACACCAGGGACACCAGGGACACCAGGGACACCAGGGACACCAGGGACACCAGGGACACCAGGGACACCAGGGACACCGGGTGCCTTGCCTTAGCGGCGCGGATCTGCGGCGATCCCATCCTGGAGTCTCTTTTGTCGCTTGTGTCCCTTTCCGGGTTGTGTCTGGCATCGCCGACCGCGGCGCCTGGGGAGGCGCGCGATGGCGTCAGGCGGCTATAGTGGCCGGGTGACGCCGTGCATCACGCCCTGGCCGGTGGAGCATCGGGGCGGCGCCGGCGGCATTCCGGAGGCACTGCGATGATCGACCCCGTCCTGTGGAAACGCCATGGCGCCGACCTGCTTCCCGGGTCGCTGCGGCTGATTGACCAGACGCGTCTGCCGTGCGAGTTGGTGTATGTCGAGCTGGACCAGCTCGAGCCGATCATCGACGCGATTCGTCGGCTGGTGGTGCGGGGCGCTCCGGCCATCGGCTGCGCGGCGGCGTACGGCCTGGCGGCGGTGTGTCAGCACAGCACGGCGTCGGCGGCCGGCGGTTTCCTGTCCGAAGCCGAGGCGGCGTCGGCGCGGCTGGCGGCGTCGCGGCCGACCGCGGTGAATCTCCGCTGGGCCCTGGAGCGCTGCCTGTCGGCGCTGCGGCCGGCGGCGTCGGCCGGGGCCACGGTTCCGGGACTGAAGCGTCTCCTGATCGAGACCGCTCAGGCAATCTTCGAGGAGGACCTCGCCCTGTCGCGCGCGATGGGCCAGCATGGCCTGTCGCTGTTCGAAGGCCGCGTCGGCGTGCGGGTGATCACCCACTGCAACGCCGGTGGCCTGGCGACGAGCGGCTATGGGACTGCCCTGGCGCCGATCTATGCGGCGCAGGAGGCCGGCCTGGCGCCGCGGGTCTACGCCGACGAGACGAGGCCGCTCCTGCAGGGCGCCCGCCTGACCGCCTGGGAGCTGCAGCGTGCTGGGGTCGAGGTCACGGTCCAGTGCGACTCCATGGCGGCGGCACTGATGCGTCAGGAGCGCATCGGCTTTGTCATCGTCGGGGCTGACCGCATTGCTGCCAACGGCGACACGGCCAACAAGATCGGGACCTACGGCCTGGCCATCCTGGCGCGCCACCACGGCGTGCCGTTCTACGTGGCGGCGCCGTATTCGACGATCGACATGGCCCTCGCCGACGGCAGCGGCATCCCGATCGAGGAGCGTTCTGCCGAGGAGGTCACGCACGGCTTCGGGCGGCAGACCGCCCCGGCGGGCGTCGGGGTGTGGAATCCGGCCTTCGACGTGACGCCGTCGGAGCTGATCACCGGGATCGTGACCGAGCGCGGCATTCTGCGGGCGCCGCTGGGGCGGTCGATCCGCGCCTTCATGGTCAGTGTGGGGGCCGGGCGCTGATGGCCCGCCCGCTGGCCGAGGCGATCTACGCGGCGCTCATGGGTGCCTACGACCCGCAGGGCTGGTGGCCGCTCCTGGCGGTGCGCGGCGTCAACCCGACCGCCAGCGGCTCGCTGCGCGGGTACCACCCCGGCGACTACAGCTACCCACGCGACGACGCGCAGCGTTTCGAGATCGCCGTGGGCGCGGTGCTCACCCAGAACACCGCCTGGACGAATGTCGAGCGGGCCCTGCAGGCGCTCCAGGCCCGCGAGGCGATCGAGCCCGCGGCGCTGCTCGCGCTCGACGACGACACCCTCGAGACGGCCATCCGGCCGAGCGGCTACTACCGCGTCAAGGCGAGGAAGCTGCGCGAGCTGGCGGTCTTCTGGCAACGCCTCGGCGGGCGCATCCCCCGCCGCGACGAGCTGCTCGGCATTTGGGGCGTCGGACCCGAGACCGCCGACAGCATCCGCCTCTATGCCTTCGGACAGGCGGAGATGGTCGTCGACGCCTACACCCGGCGCATCCTCGGCGCCCTCGGGCTCCTGGCGGAGCGCGCCGGCTATGACCAGATCAAGGCGTGGTGCGTGGCGGGGCTGCCGTGCCGCGTGGAGGTGTACCAGGAGTGGCACGCCCTGCTGGTCGAGCACGCCAAGCGCTGCCATCGCGGCGCCGCCGGCGCGGACCCGCTCCTGTCGGCCGTGGCCGATCCCGGAGCGGGCCAGCGCCGTCGCGGCGGCGTCAGCGGTGCGTGAAGAAGTGCCAGCCACCGAGGGCCGAGGGGTCGCCGGGGTCACCGGCGAGGAGGTCCTGGTAGTTCTCCGCGACCTTGCGGTAGGCGGCGGCGTGCTCGGCGATGATGGCCGGGCGGTTGTACTTGAACCACGGAATGCTGTACACCCGCGCGTTCATCGCCTCGGTCACCGGGAGCGACCCGGCCGGCTGGCGCGGGTCGTGTTCCGGGTCGGCCAGGCGGGTCGGCCGGCCGTCGCCGTAGACATCGCAGGTGTTGAACAGCGGGTGCAGGTGCATCGGGCGGTTGCAGCCGGCGTGGCAGGACACGCCCTCAGCGGAGACCGCCTGGCAGAAACGCGTCACCGAGAGCCCGCCGAGGTCTTCCGGACGGTAGAGGCCGTGGGCGGCGTACCACCCGCCCATCTCGCTGCCGGAGCCCTTGGCGGGGCGGTGGGCCTTCAGGCCGGGGACGCCCTCGAGGAGGTCCCAGAAGGCATTCATGGCCTGCAGGATCTCGCGGTTGCGGGCGTCGTACTCGCGGAGCTGCACCCGGCCGACGGCGGAGCTGACCTGGTGCATGCGGTACTTGTGGCCACCCAGCGGCAGGCCGACGAAGTCCTTCAGCCAGGCGTTCTCGATGGCACTGCCGTAGCGCTCGTAGTGGCCCCAGGCGATGGCGTGCTCGTAGATGTCGCGGTCGTTGGTGGCCAGCATGCCGCCCTCGCCGATGGCCAGGGCCTTGCCGCTCATCAGCGACATCGCCGCCACCGCGGTCGTTGGTGGCCAGCATGCCGCCCTCGCCGATGGCCAGGGCCTTGCCGCTCATCAGCGACATCGCCGCCACATCGCCGATGCTGCCCAGCTTGCGGCCCTTGTAGAAGCCGCCGTGAGCGTGGGAGACGTCCTCGAGGACCTTGATGCCATGGCGCCGGGCGATGGCGAGGATCGGGTCCATGTCGGCCGGGTAGCCGCAGTAGTGCACCACGACGATCACCTTGGTGCGCGGGGTGATGCGCTTCTCGATGTCGGCCGGGTCGAGGCAGAGGGTGTCGGGCTGGACCTCGCCGAAGACCACGGTGGCCTTGAGGTTGAAGGCGGGCAGGGCACTGGCCCAGTAGGTCAGGCTGGGTGCGATGATCTCGTCGCCCTGGCGCACGCCGCAGCCGTAGAGGGCCCCCTCGATGGCGGCGGTGCCGCTGCTGTGGGCGAGGGCGTAGCGGGTGCCCTGCCAGGCGGCGTATTCCTTCTCGAACTCCTGCGAGACGTCGGTGCCGGACATGGCGCCGCGGCGCAGGACCTCCAGGGCGGCCTGTTCGGCCGCGGGTGTGATGATCGGCCAGGCGAAGGTGTCGGCGACGGGCGTGACGACGGCCTTGGGTCCACCGAGCAGGGCGAGTGGCGACTTCATGGCGAGTGCTGATCTCCTGCGGCAGGTGTCGAGTGTGGGCTGCCTGAGCCGGGCGCTGCCGCCTGCGCCCGGTCCGTCTCCGGCCGATCCGTGGGTCCGTCCGGCGCCGGGCGCTCCTGGCGCCGACGCGGTGTCGCTGCGGGGTCGCGTCCGAGGCGTACCATGACCGCCTTGAGGTCCTCCCAGGCCTCGGCCTTGCGCTCGGGCGCGCGCAACAGGAAGGCCGGGTGGTAGGTCGGCAGGGTCGGTATGCCATCGATCTCGGCCCACTGGCCGCGGACGCGGGTGATGCCGGTCTTGCCCAGGAGGTAGAGCAGGGGGGTGGCGCCGAGGGTGACGATCACCTTGGGGCGGATGAGGGCAATCTGGCGGCGCAGGTAGGGCAGGCAGGCCGCGGCCTCGGCCGGGTCAGGGACGCGGTTCCGGGGCGGCCGGCATTTGACGATATTGGCGATGTAGACCTCGTCGCGGCTGAACTGCATGGCCTCGATCATGCGGGTGAGGAGCTGTCCGGCGGCGCCGACGAAGGGCCTGCCCTGGAGGTCCTCGTCGCGGCCGGGGGCCTCGCCGATGAACATGAGCTCGGCGTCGGCTGGGCCTTCGCCGAAGACCGTCTGGGTACGTTCCTGGCAGAGCGGGCAGCGCCGGCAGGGCGTGACGAGATCCCGGAGTGCCTGCCAGTCGCTCTGGCTGAGGTCGAGGGCCGGCGGCGCCGGCCACTCGGCGGCGCTGAGGGCCGGCGCTGCGGGTGCGGGGGCGGGTGCCGCGGGTGCCGGCCGAGCCGACG
>JAGVUW010000733.1 GCA_019136035.1 Verrucomicrobiota bacterium
TCGGGCCGAGTTCGTCCCACTGGTGGCACTCGCGCGCCTGTAGCAGCCGTCCACTCTTGTGGGCGGCATACCAGGGGCTGCGCCCCCAAAGCAGGAGCCCGTGCTGGCCGAGCTCATCCTCGGTCAACATCCTGGCGATGCCCGTCGGGCCGAAGGCCTCGGCTCCCGGGGCAGACCCGGTGCACGGGGTCCATGCTTGGCCCCAACTATCGAAAAACACGTGCATATCTCGTCTCCTCTCGTGGTTCACGACCCCCAGGCCGTGTAGGCCGGGGGCGGGTCGGGGGTCTGGCCGGTGGTGTAGGCAACCCACAACACGACCCAGCAGGCGAGCCTGGCGGCCGGCAGCCAGAGCACCAGGGCCAGGAGGTAGGCCGCCAGCAGAGGTAGCCAGGCGTAGTCGCGCCACCAATGCTTGTCGAGGTCGAGGCGGGTGTCGGTGCGGCCGTCTCCGGCGGTGGCGGTCAGGCGGCGCGTCTTCATGCTCTGTGCGGCCCGACTCGAAGAGGTATATCGCGTGTTCAGAGAGCCCAACAGCATCAGCCAGGGCTTTTTGCGTCAGGCCCTTCATCTCTCGACTGGGCTTCAGCCCAGGAACCGAGTCGCTCATGTGTGGCCTCCTTTCTCTAAGTCCTACTCAGGTTATACCCCTAAGCAGGGCTCAGTGTCAAGAAGGTCAACTGGGGTGCTAGCCTAAGCGCAGGTAAGGACAGTGAACGGACTCGCGCAACGCCTGAAGGAAGCCAGAAAACAATCCGGCCTCTCACAGGAGAAGCTGGCGGAGGCTGTTGGCGTTTCGGGGCATGCCGTCTACTTGTTTGAACGCGGCAAGAACAGGCCCGCCCTGGACACCCTAGAGCGCATCGCGCAGGCCACCGGGCGCGATCTCGCGTGGTGCCTGGAACTCCATCCAGTAGGACGGGAACGGCGGCGCGGCATTCGGCCACGTAGCCTTCTCTACGCCCATGGTCGGACTCTCGGCGTAGAGGTCGGCGACGCTGCTGGCATCGATTACCGGAAGGTTCTCGACGGGGCCCAGGCGGGACGCCAGTACGGGGTCTCGCAGGATGCGGTCCAGGAGTCGACTCATGGACTGGGGGACTCCCCGCCGTCGGCAGGGTCGCCCAGGGCATCCAGGATGACCTGGCGGACCCAGGTCGACCCGCCCCGCTCCATGACCCGAGCCAGGACCTCCGGGGGGAGGCGCAGGGTCAACCGAGGAGCCCCCTGGCCGTCGTAGACTCGGGGGCGGTGCGGGGGGCGCTTCTGTTCGATCTCCATGTCCAGAGGATAGCGTCAGACAAAAAACCTGTAAACCCCGTTGACTTTTTGGCGGACGGAAACTATACTGCAGGTGTCGGGCGGGCCGGACAAGCGGCCGACGACCAGGAGGCAAAATGTTCGAGCCGATGATTCGCGATACCGACCTGGTTCCCAACGCCGATGGGCGCTGGGTGATGACAAACACAGAAGGGCACACCTTCTTGATGGCGGGACCGGTGGTTGCGGAGGTCTTGCCGGGCCCCGATACATTCCCCACCCAGGTCCGGATGGCCGTCCGAGACTGGGTTGACCTGGGAATGACTCGCGGGGACCGGGCCGACCTGGCTGAGGAGGAGGCCCTTCGGGGCCTGTAGACCCACCTGATGAGGCCCGGCGGCACCGGGCCGAAACGCCGAGAGGCGTCGTGGGAAGCCGCCTGCAGGCCGGAGACGCGGCCGGGGCACGGGAGGAAGAATGATGCACAGACACAGGGCGAAGTCCAGCGAAATCAGGTGCTACACGGGCCCGGTGGCCCAGAAGCAGAACAAGGCCGCCCATGGTGGCTACTGCCGCCATGAGACCTGCAGCTGCGGCGCGCGCCGCAGCGTAAACGTCAACGGCCCCCACGTCGAGCGGGGGAGGTGGACGACCGCCGACTAGTCCGCCCGAAGAGCCCGGGGGCCACCCGGGCGAAACGCCGAGAGGCGTCGCGGGGAGCCGGTGAAGGATCATCCCTCCCCGCGTGCAATACATTCCACACCCCCGCGGCCCCGGGTGACGCTCCCGCCGGAGCATACCCACCAGGCCCAAGACGCGGACCTGGGCAGGCATCACGGACGGCGGTCCGGCCTGACCCCGCGGGGGTGCGCAACGGGAGCCTCGGCAGCGATGCCGGGGCTCCCGTCATGTCTCTACGGCTACTCCTGCGTGGCGGGTGTGAGTGCGCCACGTGCTACAGGTGCAGACGTGGCGCACAACAGACGGGATGCGACACCAGATAGGGGACCTGGTGCCTACGGCCCAGTTGCGCACGGCGATATCCAGAGCGCTATGCTCTGGCCAGTGTCGTGGCAGGGACTCGACTACATCGCGACGCAGCAGGAGACACTGTCCGCCATACCACTCGTGGGCCCTGCGCATCATCCGATATCCGGGCAGCAGGCGGTGGGGAGCGAACCTGGCCTCGGATATGTAGAGAGATGTTGCGCCGTGGCCCAGGTCGGCCGCCCCTATGACGGCATCCCGAAACGAACGGGTCAATGATATGTCGTCCTCGCAGATGAGGGCGTGCGTTGCCCCTGTCTCAATGGCACGAGAGCATGCTCGGCGCCCATTCCATCCGATTCCGGCCAGGCTATAGACGCGACCGAACCTGTTTCGGGTCGAGTCCGGCAGCGGCCCCATTTCCAGCACCTCAGGGCGGAATCCATGCAACTCCAGGTCGGACACTGTCCGCTGGCAGTGGGCGCGCCTCTCAGGGATAGTGATGACCGCGCAGTAGATGTCAGCCACGGGGTCCACCTCTCTGCCGTCCGACCTGATGGCGCAGGCGCCAGAATAGGACGCCATCCACACTGGCGTCACCGTGGACGGCGGTCGAGTCGAAAAATGTTGACGTCCTGGCGTGTTCCCACCCGATGAGCGGCCCCATCTGGTCATAGGCACCCAGATAGGGTAGACCGTGCGTTACGATGTAGGCCCATACGTCGAGCCATGTCCAGTTGGCCAGGGGCCAGCACTCGGGTATGTCCGTGATGTATAGCCTCCTGGCGATGCGGCGTCGGCGCTTTCCGGATTCCTCGGCTCGAAGCCCGACAAAAACCCGGTCGTAGCCCTCAGACAGGAGCCTGGGCACGTGTTGCCCATGCAGGCGTCCGCCGAGGCCGCGGGCCACCCGGTAGTGGCGCACCCCC
>JAGVUW010000795.1 GCA_019136035.1 Verrucomicrobiota bacterium
CGCCGATTTTCCGGGATTTCTCGTGGCGCGTTGAGCCGGGCGAGTTCTGGGCGGTCCTGGGGCCATCCGGCGGCGGCAAGAGCACGCTCCTGCGGCTGATTGCGGGCCTGCTCCAGCCCCAGTCGGGCGTGGTGCGCGTCGGCGGCGAGGTCCTGCGGCAGCCGACGCCCCGCAACGGCCTCATCCTGCAGGACTGCGAGCTGTTGCCGTGGTCGACGTTGCGGCGGAATGCTGAGCTGGGCCTGCGCGTGCAGCGCCTGCAGCGCCCCTGGCGGCGCTGGCGGCAGCCCGATCCGTCTCTCGACACCGCGGCCATCGCGGCGCGTGCCGAGCACTGGCTGCAGCGACTCGGCATCGCGGCCCTGGCCGGGCGTTACCCGCATCAGGTCTCCGGTGGCGAACGACAGCGCTGCGCCATCGCGCGGACCCTCGTCACCGCGGCGCGGCGGCTCCTCATGGACGAGCCCTTCGCGGCCCTCGACGTGCGCACGCGCGAGGCGCTCCAGGAGCTGACCGTGCGGCTCTGCCAGGAGCAGGGCCTGACCGGCGTGGTCGTCACGCACGCCCTCGAGGAGGCGGTCTTCATGGGCCAGCGCATCCTGGTCCTGCGCCGCGGCCACCCGGTCTCGGCGACGGTCGTCGAGAATCCGCATTTGTGCGACGCCGCCTTCCGCGCCTCGGCGGCCTGCCGCGAGCGCTGTGCCGAGCTGCGGGAGGCCCTCTCATGAGCCCATCCCGTCCCCGCGATCTGGCCCTGGCGACGCTCGTCCTGGCGGGCCTCTGGGAACTCGCCGCACGGCTCCTCGGCCGGCCGGTGCTGCCGGCGCCGACGGCGGTGGCGGTGGTCCTCTGGCGCGAGCTGCCGGCGGGCCTGGCCCTGCACGCAGCCGCCAGCCTGATGCGCGTCCTTGGCGGGGTCGCCGTGGCGACGGCCGGGGCCGTGCCGATGGGCCTCCTGCTGGCGCAGAGCCGGCGGGCGCGACGGCTCCTGTCGCCGATGTGTCGGCGATCTGGCGAAGGTCCTGCTGATCGCCCTGGTGCTCTTCGCCCAGATCCTGGTCCTGGTCCGCGACAGCGCCGCCGCGATCCGCCCGGAGCTCATCGAGAGCGTCCGCGCCCTGGGGGCCCGGCGGCGGTCGCTCCTGCGCTATGTCTACCTGCCGGCCAGCCTGCCGGCCGTGCTCAGCGCCCTGCGCCAGTCGGTCGGCACCGCCATGGCCGTCCTCTACATCGCCGAGCTCTTCGCGGCCAACTGGGGCCTGGGATGCTACATCCACCTGCGCGGCGCCACGCTCATGGACTACCCGGCCATGTACGCCGGCCTCGTCGTCATGAGCCTCCTCGGCCTCGGGCTCTTCCTCGCCATCGACACTGCCGAGCAGCGCCTGTGCCCCTGGCGCCGGGCAAGCCCCGCCAGCCAGGCCGGGTAGGCCGGCCGGCGGCGCGGAGCAAGGGGGTCCACGGCGCCGCCCGTGGACCGGCTGGGAAGGGGACACAAGGGACAACAGGGACACAAGGGACAACAGGGACGCAAGGGGGCGCGGCGCCCGGCGGTGGAGCCGAGCCGACGCTCGGCGATCCCAGGGCACGGCGCCCGGCGGTGGAGCCGAGCCGACGCTCGGCGATCCCAGGGCAGGGGCGCCCGGCAGGGGATCCGAGCCGACGCTCGGCGATCCCAGGGCGCGGCGCCCGGCAGGGGAGCCGAGCCGACGCTCGGCGCTCCCAGGGCCGGGGCGGCACTGGCGGTGCCGGCCGGCGCGGGCTACATTCGCGAACGCGCGGCGCGGCCGTCCGGACGTACGGCCCGCCGAGACCGGCCCTTAGCCCTCTGGGAGTCTGATGACGGACCCTGTTGCACTGCAGATCGGCCGCCTGAGCATCCGCTGGTATGGCGTCTTCGTAGCGCTCGGTTTTCTGGCCGGGTACAAGCTCCTGCATCGCCGTGCCGCGCGGCTGGGCCTGCCGGCGGAGGCCGCCCCGGACATCACCCTGGCGGCGATGGTCGGCGGGATTGTCGGGGCGCGTCTGTTGTACGTCCTGCAGAACTGGTCCGCGGAGTTCAGCGCCAATCCCCTCGAGGCGCTGGCCATCTGGCATGGCGGCCTGGTGTTCTACGGCGGCTTTCTCGGGGCGCTGGTGACGGTGATCGTCTGGAGTCGCCGGCAGGGCTGGCCGCTCCTGGCGATCGGCGACATGGCGGCGCCGGCGCTGGCCTTGGGTCACGCCTTCGGGCGCGTCGGGTGCTTCCTGAACGGCTGCTGTTTTGGCCGTGTGACGGACGGCCCGCTGGGGGTGTCCTACCCGGGTCTGACCTCGGACGGCCTGATGAACGGCCCGCTCTATGTGCAGCGCCTCCTCGGCGTGGTGCCGCCGGATGCCCTGGCCTGCGCGCCGGTCTTTCCGATCCAACTGGTCGAGGCCCTTGGCAACCTCGCCCTGTGCGGGGCGCTGCTGCGCCTCGACCGCGGTGCGGCCTGGCGCGGCCGGCTCTTCCCGGCGTACCTGCTGCTGTACGCCGCGCTGCGTTTCCTGGTTGAGTTCGGCCGTGGCGACTACCTCAGCCGCCCGGGCGGTCTGACCTCGGCGCAGTGGTTCTGCCTGGCGCTGGTTCTGGTCGCCGTCGTGTGGCTGGCATGGAACCCGGGCTCTCGAAGCCGGCTCAAAGCGGGGAAAACAGCCGAGCGCGCATGACCGACACCGAACAACGCCCCGACAGCGCCGCCGCGACGACGCCGGTCGAGCAGGTCTTCGTGGTCCCCGACGAGGGCGACGGCCTGCGCCTCGACCAGTGCCTGGCGACGCACCTCGGGGGCCACTCGCGGGCGTTCTACCAGAAGCTCATCCGGCAGGGCGACATCACCCTCCGCGGCAAGGCCTGCCGGCGCGCCGAGACGGTCCACGCCGGCGACGAAGTCCGCCTGCGCTTCACCCCCGCCGAGCCGGACGTGCTGGTGCCGCAGGAGGTCGCCTTCGAGATCCTCTATGAGGATGACGACATCCTGGTGATCAACAAGCCGCCGGGCCTGGTGGTGCATCCGGCCGAGGGCTCGCGCACGGGCACCCTCGTGCACGGGCTGCTCTTTCACGACCAGGAGAGCTTCGCCGACATGGCCGACGACAACCAGCGCCCGGGGATCGTCCATCGCCTGGACAAGGACACCTCCGGGGTCATGGTCGTGGCCCGCAACGAGGAGTCGCGGCGGCTGCTGAAGGCGTCCTTCAAGGAGCGCGAAGTCGAGAAGACCTACCTGGCGCTGGTCCTGGGCGAGTTCGGCGCCGTCACCGGCACCATCGAGAACGAGATTGGGCGCAATCCGCGCAACCGTCTGAAGATGGCCGTGGTGCGCGAGGGCGGCAAGCACGCCCTGACGCGCTACCGCGTCCTGGGCACCTCGCAGGGCTGCTCGCTGCTCGAGGTGCGCATCTTCACGGGCCGCACGCACCAGATCCGGGTGCACTTCAGCCACCTGCACCACCCTATCCTCGGCGACGGCCTCTACGGGGGCGACCGTGCCGACGCGCCCTACCGCGCCGAACGACAGCTCCTGCACGCCTGGAAGCTGGTCTTCCCGCATCCGCGCAGCGGCGTCATGCGGCAGTACATGGCGCCCTTGCCGGCCGACTTCGCGGCAGCGCTGGCGGCGCTGGGGCTGCCGGCGATGCCGGCGCATCCGGCGGCGCCCGAGACGGCCGCGCCGGCGCCGCCGGCCGACCG
>JAGVUW010000049.1 GCA_019136035.1 Verrucomicrobiota bacterium
ATCGGCCTGATCAAGATGGACCTCCTCGGCAACTCGGGCCTGACCGTCATCGACGAGGCCTGCCGGCACCTGCGCGACCGCGGCCTGGAGCTGCGCGAGCCCGGCCCCCGCTACGACTACAAGGTCCACCGCCTGTTCGCCCGCGGCGACACCCTGGGCGTCTACCAGTGCGAATCCCCGGGCATGCGCCAGCTCTGCCGGGCCCTGGCGCCGTCGACACCCCGCGAGACCGCCGCGGCGATCTCGCTGATCCGGCCCGGCCCAGCCGCCGCCGGCATGAAGGAGGCCTTCATACGCCGACGACGCGGCCTCGAGCCGGTCGCCTACCTGCACCCGGCCATGGCCGAGTTCCTCGAGGGGACCTACGGGGTCATGCTCTACCAGGAAGACGTCATGAAGGTCGCCGTGCATCTGGCCGGCTACAGCCCGGCCGACGCCGATGTCCTGCGCCGTGCCGTCAGCGCCGAGCGTTCCAGCGACGCCTTTGCCCAGGAACGCGACCGCTTCCTCTTCCAGCGCTCGCCGCACGCCGGCCTGCCGGCGGCCCAGGCCGAGGCAATCTGGGGCGCCGTCACACGCTTCGCCTCCTACGCCTACTGCAAGGCCCACGCTACCGTCTACGCCCGACTGGCCTGGCTCACCGCCCGGCTCAAAGCCCACTACCCGCGCGAGTTCTACGCGGCCGTCCTGAATGGCCACAAGAGCATGTACCCGCCCCGCGTCTTCGTCTGGGACGCCCTGCGCCATGGCATCCCGGTGCTGCCGCCGGATATCCACCGCTCCGCCGCCGCCTGGACGCCGCGGCCGGATGGCCTGCGTGCCGGCCTGGGCCTCATCCGCGGCCTCAGCCGTCATGGCTGCGCGGCCCTGCTGGCGGCGCGCGCTCAAGGCGGCCCCTTCGCCGACCTCCCGGACCTCCTGGCGCGGGGTTCCTGCCGGCTGAGCGATGTCGAAGCCCTGATCCTGGTCGGCGCCTGCGCCGCCTGGGGCCCGCGGGAGGACCTCCTGCAGCACCTCTACCACAGCGGCGGCCAGGCCCGCCAGCCGGTCCTCCTGAGATCCGCCGCGGTGCCGCGCCTGGCGCCCCTGGCCGCCGCGCAACTGGCCCTCACCGGCATTCCCTTCGGACTCCACCCCACCGACCTCCTGCCGATCGACGGGCTCTGCCGCGCCGTCGACCTGCCGCGGCATCTCGAGCAGACCGTCGCGATGGTCGGGATTCTGGATGCGGTCAAGGTCAGCGAGGCGCAGGGCCCCGCCGCAGACACGGCACGACCCATGAGCTTCGTCACCCTCGAGGATGCCACCGGGGTCTACGACGCCGTGCTCTTCCCGCCGACCCACGAACGCCTGAGCGGCCTCTTCACCCACGCCGGCCCCTACCGGGTGCAGGGCCGCGTCATCGAGCAGTGGGGCACCTGCTCCCTGGAACTCCAGGAAGCCGAGGCGCTGTGAAGGAGATTCCGACGCCAGCCTGGATTATTGGCTCATCCGGCAAGTGCGTGCTTCTTGGTGTGGAGCACGGTGATTTCGAGAACGGGTAAGGTCACGGACGGGGCCTGCCCTCCCATGCCCCAAGGGGGCTGCGTCCAACAGCCCAGGGTTGCGGTACCTCCGCTACCCTGGGATGGCTCATGGCCATGACCCCAACCCCAACGAGGGTTGCGTCGGTCGGATCGCCAGGGGCCGGTGCATCGGCACCATGACGCAACCCACGTTGGGGTTGGATGGGCGGGATGGGATCGGGCCCCAGGGTAGCGGCTCTGCCGCAACCCTGGGCTGGAGGACGCAATCCCGTTGGGATAGGGGAGCCGCCGGGCGAACGCCCTCCTGTGGAAATCGACCGCGATTCCCATGGTGACATGATCGGGGCCGGCAAGCGCCCCGCGGGCGCTGAAGGGGTGCCCGAACCGGGCGTTGAGCCAGCCCTGGGCAACGGCCCGTTCCGGAAGACTCGTCAGCGGGTCGGGCGTTCCATGTGGTACTCCGGCTCGGCCGGCCAGCCGCGACGGGCCCGGATCATGCTCTCGCGGGCCACCCGGAAACCGAGCTTCTGATAGAGCGCCACGGCGTGAACATTGGCGTGCTGGCAGGTGAGGTGCATGCGCGGCGGCCCGACGGTCCGTGCCACCTCGAGCAGACGTTCCATCAGGGCCCGCCCCGCACCACAGCCCTGGAAGGCCTTCGCGACACAGATGCCGAAGCCGCTCATCGGCGCCTGCGGCTCGCGCCAGCGATACCAGGCATAGCCGCCGACAGCACCGGCGGCATCGACCAGGAGAAGGACCACCTCGGTCGGGCTGTCAGCCCGCGCCGCATTCGCCAAGGCATGCTCGCGATCGAGCGCATGCGGGTAGTAATAGCGCTTCTCGCGCTCGTCACAGCCGGCGTAGAAGCCGGCCAGACGCGGGCCGTCGTCGCCCTGCAGAAACCGCAGTGTCACCGACCGGCCATCCTTCAGCACCGCCTCACAGGACGGAAAGCGCTCGCGCTCACGCGGCTCCATAGGACAAGCCCTCCTCGACGAATCCCTGCCCGCGCCGGCCACACCGGCTTGACGGGAACACCGGCGGCCAGGCGCAACGCCAACCGCCCGGCCAGACCACCGGCACCGCGCCGGCGCTGACCGGAGCGCTACCATGACCGACGAACCCCGGCGCGCAAGCGCCCCCGAAACACGGCGGGGGCCGCCGGCAGGATCTGCCCGCGGCCCCCGGAATGCGTCGTCAGGAGTGTCAGATCGTGAGCGAGCCCAGGCCCATGCCGTGCAGATCGGCGAGCTGGTGCATGTCCTCGGCCTCATAGAGCTTCCAGATCACCTGCAGGCCCTCGAGGCTGCCGACCGGGTCGGTCAGCGGCTTCTTGCCGGTGCGGATGCACTCGATG
>JAGVUW010000480.1 GCA_019136035.1 Verrucomicrobiota bacterium
GCGGTATCGCCGATGCCGAAGAACGCCTTCGCTCCGGTCTTCTCGAGGTAGCGGTCGAGGATGTCGCGGACGCGCTTGTGGCTGCCGGCCTTGCTGAAGTCGATAGCGATCGAGGGGACATGCCAGCCGGTGGTACGCGAGCGGCTGTTGCAGATGATGATATCGCCGCCGCTGAGGCGCTTCATCATCTCGGGCATCTCGTCCTCGTCGGCGCTGTCTTCCTGCGGCCGGCCGACGATCGACTCGACGTCGTATGGCGCCAGCGACTCGCCGTCGAGGTCGCTGATCTGGTCGAAGCGCGCGGCGTCATAGATGCCCTTGACGGTCAGGACGGTGCCCTCGACACGCAGGCGCACGTTGCCGGCCTCGACCATCGCCGGCGTGATCTTCATCTCGCCGGCCATGCGGTCCGGTATGAAGCAGGTGTCCGGCTCGTCGTCGCGGAACCAGTAGTGCTTGTGCTTGGTGTCGTCGACGTGGGGCTGCGTGCGGGTGAGGAACATGCGGTCGAAGTTGATCGGCTCGCGCTGGCCGACGCGGAGCTTGCCCTTGAACAGGCTGACGATGGCCTCGGGGACCGGCTGGCGCTGCTTCGGGAAGAGCACCAGCTCAGCGGCCGGCAGGCGTGCCGGCTCGCGGGCCGGCCGGGCGGCGCGCTCGTCGGCGAGGATGCCGTCGATGGCGGTGCGGGCCTTACCCTCGGCCGCCAGGGCCTTCCGACGCGCGCGTTCGGCCTGCTGCAAGGCCTGGCTCTGCGCCTGTTCGGCGACCAGGTCCAGGGGCGTCACCAGCTTGCCCTTGGCGGTGGTGGCGGCCTGGAGCCGGGCGGCGGCGAAGAGGTTGATCACTGTGAAGTCCTTGCCGCCGAGACTTACCACCGGCCTCTCCGCCGACCGGACCGCCTCGGGGGTGATCCCGAGGGCGGCGGCCGCCTCGAGGCTGAGGATGACGCTGCGCTCGCTCTCGCTGACGAACCACTGCGGACCGCAGACGAGGACGGCCGCGGCATCGAAGTCCGGCGACGGGCTGACATCCATGCTGCCGCGGGCCGTCCAGCGCAGCGTCTCGCCGGCCTGGCTGCGCACCAGGGTCACGGGGAGGTTGTCGACCTCGTCGGGGCTGATGTAGGTGGTGCTCTCGAGGCTCTTGTTCAGCGGCATCATGCCCCAGAGGCCCTGGACATCCCAGTAGCGCACCGAGACGTCGTACTCGTTCTCGAAGGCCTGCACCAGGACGGTGGTCTGGTTGCCGAGGTGGGCCAGGGTGTTGCGGCGGATCTCAAGGCCGGTGTAGGCGGCCTTGCCGGTGGGGTACATGACGTCGACGTGGTCGCTCTCCACGGCCGTGAAGCAGATCATCACGAAGGTGATCAGCACCAGGGTGATCGCGGTCAGGGCCGTACGCACCTTGCGCTTGCGCATGTTGTTGATGCCGAGCAGGAAGCCGGTCATGGCGGCGCCCGCCTTGGTGACATCGGCGGCGGCCTGCTGGCCGTGCATGATCTTCTGATACTCGACCACCGCCGCGCGGAACTTGCCGCCCAGGAAGGCCGTCACCAGGATGCTCAGGATCATGGTGATGAAGCCGAGCAGGATCATGAAGCTGGAACGCACGATCTCGAAGGCCGGGTGGATCTCGCGCAGGACCATGAACACAGCCAGGAAGATCAGGCCGACCCAGGCGATCTGCCAGCGCACGTCGCTGCTGCCGATCACCAGCTTCTCGGCGAAGAAGGCGAAGGGGATGAGCAGGAGCAGGTAGAAGACGATGCCATAGACCGCCTCGGCCTTGCTGTTGCGGATGACCGGGTGGACTGTGGTCGAGTAGGCCAGGCTGTCCTGCATGGCCTGGTAGGCCTCGTAGTGCCGGCCCTGCTGGCGCAGCTCCTGGGCTTCCAGGGCCAGGGCGCGGGCGCCGGCGATGCTGTCGCGGGTGGGCTCGTCGAGGAGGTTGAAGTCGCCGTACTTCATCTCGCGACGCGAGTTGATCGCGCTCATGCTGCGCGCCAGGTCGTCCTCGGGGTGGTAGAGGAAGGTGGCATCGGCAGCGAGGTAGCCGCGTCCGTCGATCTCGTAGTCGTCGGCCGCGATCTTGGCGTAGTCGTCCGGGGTCATGTTCAGGCCGATGCCGGCGATGCGCAGGAGGCCGGGGTTCTCGGGCGAGCCCGAGAGGTAGGTCGGGTAGAACTCGGCATCCGGCTCGAGGTAGAGGACGCTCTCGCCGGCGTAGAAGCTCTCGCTGAAGAGCCTCTTGGGCTGTGCGAAGCCGCGCACGAGGCGCGCCTCGACGCGGTCGTAGAGCTGCATGCGTTTCGGGTTCTCGGCGCGGAAGATATGCACCGGGGCACAGCGGAACATGACGATACGGGTCAGCTCTGCGATCTGGAAGACGCGGCGGTTCTGGGTCGGGTACTTCGCCTCGTAGCCCAGATCGCGGATCCAGGTGATGTCGCCGGTCTCGGGGTCGGTGCGCACGGCGTGGAAGTCGAGCAGCCAGGTGCGCGGCGCGAAGGTGCCGCGGAAGGTGAAGCGCCCGATATCGTCGGCCATGGTGACCGGGTACGGGTCGCTGAAGGCCGACCAGTAGCCGCCGCCGTTGCTGTAGTGCACCCAGCTCCCCGGCCCCCAGAAGCCGCCCACGAGCTGCACGACGGTGTTGCCCTCGGGGTGGCTCGGCACCAGCGAGTTGCCGCGCACGCTGGTGGTGATGCCGCGGAAGTCGCGGACCTGCGCCGGGAGGCTCGTCGGCACGATCTTGCCGCGCCCCAGGGCGAGCTGCTCCAGGCCGCCGGCAATGATGCGCTCCTGGGCGGCGACGTTATCCCAGTTGATCTCCTCGGGGGTGTCCACCGGACAGGCGAAGAACTCGCGGTCGTCGCCGTTGG
>JAGVUW010000427.1 GCA_019136035.1 Verrucomicrobiota bacterium
GCCGCGGCCTCAGGGGCGGCGGCGGGGGCCGCCGGCGCCGCGGGCGCCGCGGCGCCCGCCGGACGCAGGGCGGCGATGTCCTCGCCGGGCGTCCCGATCACCGCGATGGTCTGCATCACCGGCACCAGGTCGCCCTCGCGCCAGAAGACCTCCAGAAGCGTGCCCGCCACCGGGGCCTCGATCTCGAAGGTCGCCTTGTCCGTCTCGATGTCCGCCAGAATGGCACCGCTGGCAACCGCGTCGCCAGGCTTGACGCGCCACGTCGTCAGCAGACACTCCTCAACCGAGTTCCCTGCTTTCGGCATCACCACCGGAGTCGCCATGGGTCCTGTCCTCCAACACTGAAACCATCGTCTTCGACGTGATCGACAACGCCTCGACCGCGCCAGCCCGTGCCCCGGCGCCCCCGGAACCCGGCCGGCCACTCAGTCCGCCGCAATCAGCACCTGGATGCCACTGCCCTCGAGATCGCCCTGGAAACCCGCGTCGATGCGGTCGGTCACCAGGACGTCGATGTCCTCGAGCGAGCCGCTGCGCGCAAACGACGGCACGCCCATCTTGCTGTGATCCGCCAGCAGGATCACCTTGTTCGCCCGACGCATGATCTGCTCTTTGGTGAAGGCCTCGTTGACGTCGGTCGTCGTCATGCCCTCGCCGGCCGTCAGACCGATCGTCCCCATGAACGCCTTGGTGACATGGATCGCCTTGATCACCTGCGCCGTCAAGGGCCCGACCAGCGTCCGCGACAGGGCGCGGTACTCGCCGCCGACCAGAATCAGACGGTGTCCGGACTCCATCAGCGCCGAGGCCGCCATCAGCGAGTTGGTCACCACCGTCAGGTCACGACACTGCACCAGCAGACGCGCCAGCATCAGCACCGTCGAACCGCCGTCCAGATAGAGGACGTCGTGATCCTCGACCAGACTCAACGCCGCCCGCGCGATGCGCTCCTTGGCCTCGCGGTTCTCGGTCTCCTTCGCCGCAAACAGCGGCTCGACCCGACGCGCCGCCACCAGCGTCGCACCCCCGCGCACACGCGTCAGCAACCGACGCTGCTCCATCTCCGCCAAGTCACGACGCACCGTCGCCATGCTGACATCCAGCGCCGCCGAAAGGTCGTGAATCGACCGGCCCTGAGTGCCCGAAAGCAGCTCCAGTATGCGGCTCTCGCGCTCTGTCGCCAGCATCCGCATCGCCATGATTCGAGCCCTTCATAGCCCCTGCCAGCCATCCAGACCATCGCAGAAACAATCAGCAACACGCACAAAATACCCCCGCAATCACGCGCATTCAATCATTATCGAGCATTTTCGCGCAAAGCCGTCCGGCCCGGCCGCCTTCCGCGCCGTTGCAGGGAAAGCGCCGGGAGAAGCGCGGGCGACTTAAGGGAAGAGAGTACGGTAGGATTTGCCGCAAAGAGGCGCAAGAAGCGCAAGGGCGGATTGGGGGAAGAGAGTGGAGGCGTTCTCCTCCTCCCTCTTGTGTCTTTTGCGCTTCGTTGCGGCAGAACAGTCTTCGGCATCCCTCAGGGACAGGAGCTTCACCCCGAGGCCGTCTCCAGCAAGGCGGGTGCCGTCGGGGAGTCCATCTACGTGCTCTTGCCGTCGTCACCTGAAGGGCGCCGTTGCCGGAGGAGCCCCTCTCCCACGCTCCCCCTGCCTACGCCGACAGGCCCTCGAGCCGCGCCCGCACCGCGTCACTCAGGCGCACCGGCCGGCCCTGCCCGTAGTCGAAGAGGACGAGGGCGGTCTTGGCCAGGGCCACGAGGACGCCCGTATCGGCCTGGCTGACGCGGTAGAGCAGGTCAAAGCCGGAGCCGGTCAGGTCGCCGGCGCCGACCTCGATGCGCAGACGATCCCCGCGGCGCCCCTGGGACTTGTAGACGATGGCCGCGTCGGCCATGATCGAGGCCTGGCCGCCGACGTCCATCTCGCTCCAGCCCAGACTGGCCAGGAACTGCAGACGGGCCTCGTGCAGCAGCCCGAGCAGAGCGTCGTTGCCGAGGTGATTGCCGTAGTTCAGGTCGCCGACGCGCACCGTCACCTCGGTGGCAAACGGGAGACCTTCCGGAATGTCGAGCCGAATCCGTGCCATGACGACCTCCTGACCGCGGGATGACAGCAACCGTGCCCCCCCCAAAGGCTACCCGGGCAACTCTGCGCCGTCAACCGGAGCTGACCCGGCAAGACGGGGGGCATGGCAGCCAGGATGCCTTGAGCAGGTCCACGGCGCCGCCCGTGGACCGGGTTCACCGGCGGCGCAGTGAACCCACGTGCCCGCCCCGCCTCGCGCGCCTTGACGCACCCCCGCCCATCGCCTAGGGTACCCCCCGGCTGACGGATGTCCGTGTCACGCATCGCACCGACGACAGAGGCCGTCAGACATCCGCCGCCAAAGCCTGATCGACAGGGCAGAGCGCGCCGCCAAACTCCGCCGCTCCATGCATCAGGCCAAGGAAGGAGTGTCAGAGACGATGCTGTCCTTCTCCGAGTTCCGGCAGCAGGCCGGCTGCGACCTGGTTGGGGTGCCGCCGCTGTCCTGTTTCGACGGCCTGCCCCCCGGCGAGGACCCGCGCAGCCTCTTCCCCGACACCCGCTCGGTCGTGGTCCTGGGCACGCACCTGCGGCGCGGCCAGTTCCGCGCCATGGAGGAGGGCACCCTCTGGCAGACACCCGGGCGCTGGCTGACCAGCGTCGACGGTGTCATCCGCCTCATCGAGAGCCTCGGCTACGAATGCGTGCCCTACACGCCGCTCGAAGCGCCGCGTATGCCGCGCCAGCCGGTGCGGCCCGGGCTCTGCGCCCCAAATGCCGTCCGCCTCTCGGTCGACTACGCCGCCGTCGCGGCCGGCCTCGGCGACATCGGCTACCACGGCATGTTCA
>JAGVUW010000575.1 GCA_019136035.1 Verrucomicrobiota bacterium
CGCGAGAGCAAGAACTTCGGCGAGTCGTGGTACACCGAGGACGGCACCACCTGGACGCGCTTTGCGCCCGAGCCGCACTGGAGCCCGCGGCATGAGGTCACCTCGTACGTCTTCAAGAAGGCCCTCTGGGTCGTCGCCGGCAATTCCTGGCCGCTGCAGAACGACGTCTGGCGTGTGGCCCTCCCCGAAGGCGCCGCGGCGCCCTGAGCGCGGCTGACGCTCGAGGACAGGAACAGTGCGTGCGCCCGCCGGGGTCGGATTGCGGCACGGCGGAACATCGCTCGCGGCACCTTACTCTGCAGGGCGAGCGGACACAGGCGTGCCTACGCCCGCGAGCCGCGGCGGCGTCAGTAGAGCCAGGCGCAGTCGCGTACGAGCCGAACGGGATAGCGGCGGTGGGGCATGGCGGCGGGAGAGCCAGCCCCGCCGCCGGCCTGAGGCAGCGAGGAGGACAAGGCCATGACACGCCATCGGCGCGCGCTCGTCGTCGGCATCGCCCTGCTGGTCAGTGCCCTGCCGGCGGCCCTCCAGGCCGCGGTCTCGGTGCGGCTCGAGCCGCGCCAGGCATCACCCATACCGGCCGGCCAACGCGTTGTCCAGACCGTCACCCTCGCCAACGAGATCACCTCGTACTCACTCACCTACGACATCCAGGAGACGCCCGGCCAGACCGACGAGATCACCTCGCACTGGTGGATCTGGACCCTCGACTTCGTCACCCTCGGCATGACCGAGCCCTCGGGCGCCAATTGGTACTTCCAGGGCTTCCTCAACTGGACCTTCGATGACGAGGCCCTGCACCGCCGGCCGGCCGTGATCAGGGTCCTGCGCGAGGGCGGCGCCGACGGCGTCGTCGAGGTCCGCTGGGACACGCCCAAGGTGACGGCCGTGCTGCGCCTGGCCCTGGCCAGCAACAGCGACAAGCTCCTGGTCTTCGGCTCGTACGAGCCCAAGGTCCCGGTCAAGGAGAGCCGCCTCAAGCTCATCTGCTACCCCACCGGCTATGCGCAGCCGCGCCAGCGCGCCGTCACCACAGCCCTCGGTACAGCCCGCCCCGGCGAGACTGTCGTCCTGGACCCGGCGCGCCAGCGCTGGGTGCTCTACGAGGACACCACGCCCGGCCGGCCCGGCTGCGGTCCGGCCGGGCTGATCGTCGGCACCCCGGAGGCCTTCGACGAGGTGCGCATACCCGTCGGCGAGTATGGCATCGAGACCCATCTCCGCCTCAAGCCCGACCAGCGCCGTTTTGCCCTCGGCCTCTACGACTTCCCGACCCTCCCCGAGCTCGAGGCGACGCGGTCCTACTTCCGCTCCGGCGCCGACGCCGAGGCGCGCTGGCTTGCCGCCGCGGCGGCCGCCGATCCGGGTCAGGTCATCCCCGCCGGCGTCATGCCGCCCGAACGTCGCCAGGCCGTCGTCGACTTCAGCCGGCGCCTCCTCGAACGCCCTGTCGAACGCTGGCGGCCCGACCCGGCGCCCCTGGCCTTCCCGTGGGCCCGGACGCTCCCCGGCGGGCCGATCCGGACGGTCCTGTTCTGCCCGCGCTATCGTGCCTACGAGACCATGGAACTCGCCCGCCGCCTGGACCTGCGGGTCCGGCATCTCTACTGGGACTCGTCCACGGCCATCTCGCAGACCTCGTCCTGGCCCTACGCCGGGCAGACCGGCCAGGGGCCCCTCGGCAGCGGCGCCGGCGCCACCCTGGCGGCCGATCTCTGCAGCGCCGACGACACCGAGCTGTTTCTCTGTGCCGAGATCGAGGCCGCCTCGCTCCCGGGACCGGTCCGAAATGGCCTCCTCGAACGCGTGCGCCAGGGCGCCGGGCTCGTCCTCAGCGGCCGGCCGGGGACGGTCAACGCCTGGCCCAAGGAGTGCTTTGCCGAGCCCGACGCGGCCCGGACCGCGGCCATCCTCGAGGCCTTCCCCTGGGGCGACCTTCCCGGCTTCGACTCGGCTTCGGCGCCGGTGCAGGCGTACCGCCTGGGGCAGGGCGTCGTCGTCGCTCTGCGCCTGGCCCTGCCGAGCTATGGCGCGCTGGTGCCGCACTCCGACGCCATCGAGGGCCGCGCCGGCGCTGTCGACCGGGCTCTGGCCCTGGCCGCCCGTGCCGCCCTGGCGGCGTCGGGCCGCCTGGGCCCGGCGCGCGTCAGTGCCGACGCGGTCAGCCCCGCCGGCCGCCTGACCCTGCACCTGGAGCCGCCGCCGGAGGCAGGGACGACCCTCCTCGTCCGCATCACCGACGACCTCGACCAGGAGCACCTCCTGACGACCCTGCCGGCGTCGGGGCCGACCGTCTTGGTCGATCTGCCGGCCCTGCCTGCCGGCCGGCGCTGCTGGCTGGATGTCGTCCGGCGCGACGCCGCCGGCCGCGCCCTCGACCTGCGCAGCCTGCCGTTGCCGCCGACGGAGCCCTGGATCACCGGCGTCGACCTCGAGCCGGTCATACGCCGTCACCCGGCGGCGACGCCGCAGGTGCCCCTGCCGACCGGCGGCGCCCTGGCTGTCCGGGTCCGCCTCGAGCCGGCGGCGCCGCGCGACGGCGTCGAGCTCGTCGGCGAGGTCCGCGACGCCTTCGACCGCCTCCTGGCCCGCGCCACGGCTCCGGCGGCCGCGACCGTCCGCCTCGACCTGGCCCTGCCGCGACCGGTGACCGTCTGCCATCGCCTTGACCTGCGCCTGCAGCGCGGCACCGCCATCCTGGCCAGCGCCCGGCAGCGCTTCACCCTCCCGATGGACTACCCCTTCGACGACTTCACTGCCCTGATGTGGAGCTACGCCAGCGCCGCGCCGGTGCTGCAGCGCACGGACCGCCTCTGCTACGACCTCGGCGCGGACATGGTCGACCTCTGCCACATGGGCGGCTACGACGACGCCCGGGCGCCTTTACCCTCGGCGACGAGAACTACCTCCAGCGCGGCCAGGGCGAGTGCTGCGCCGCACCCGCCACCATGGACGCTTTCCGCGACTGGCTCGCCCGACGCTATGCCACGATCGCGGCCCTCAACGCCGAGTGGGGCACCGCCTACGCCGCCTTCGCCGACATCGCTACGCCCATGACCAGCGCCCAGGCCGCCACCCAGACCGCCAGCCTGGCGCCCTGGCTCGACCACCGCCTCTTCATGGATGAGGCCTTCGCACAGACCCACGAGGCCTTCGCCAAGGTCATCCAGGAGGAACTCCCCGGCGCCAAGGTCGGCTGGGATGGCCTCCTCGGATACCACTGGATGGCCGGCTACGACTTCACTCAGCTCTGCTCGCCCGTCCTGCAGCTCAACCAGACCTACACCACCCAGTGGCTCCAGGGCGAGCTGGTGCGATCCTTCAAGGCCCCCGGCGCCCTCACCGGCAAGTGGGGCAATGCCGATGCCGACAACGCCGACGGCTTCGCCGCCTGGCCGTGGACATGCCTCCTCACCGGCGATAACTCGGTGTGGTGGTGGACCTCGTGGGGCTGCGACTACATCCCCTTCAACCCGGACCTCTCCCTGAGCGCCTTCGGTGAGTGGTTCTTCGCGGCCGTGCGCGAGGTCACCGCCGGCCCCGGTCGGCTCCTCCTGCAGGCACGCCGCCGCGACTCCGGCATCGGCGTGCTCTACTCGCAGCCGGATATGCTGGTCACGACCCTCCTCGAGCCGATGGGCGCGCCCAAGGAGATCGCCGGCGCCGGTCGCTGGCAGCAGGAGCACACCGCTGCCCTGAAGCTCCTGCATGACCTCGGCTACGAGTACCGGCACCTCTCCTGGCGCGACCTCGAGGCCGGACGCCTCCCCGGCGACGGCCTGCGCCTGGTGGTCCTCACCGGCGCGGTCTGCGTCTCGGACCGCCAGGCGGCGGCCCTGCGCGCCTTCGTCGAGGCCGGGGGGACCCTCCTCTGCGACGGCCGCGCCGGGCTGCTCAGCGGCGCCGGTCGCCTCCGTGCCGCCGGCGCCCTCGACGAGCTTCTCGGCCTGACCAGCCCGGCCGGCCGGGCCGGCCTGACCGAGCCCCTGGCGACGGCGACGCTCAGCGGCGAGGCGGCCGTCGACGGCCTGACCAAGGCCATCGCCGTCGCCCCGCCGGCGACGCCGGTGCGGCTGCTCTCGCCGGGCCTGCGTCTGGCCGGC
>JAGVUW010000361.1 GCA_019136035.1 Verrucomicrobiota bacterium
GATGATCTTCCTGGGAGGCCGGCAGTGACACCCCGCGCCGCCGGCGGACCGGAACCGAGGAACCGCAGCATGAAACGCCTCAGGCACAGCGCCAAGCAGCGGGGCATCGCCCTGATGATGACCCTGGGCATCCTCGCCCTCCTGCTCATCATGGCGATGAGCTTCGCCTACACGGCCCGCACCGAGCGCCTCGCCGCCGGGGTCAATACCGACCTGATCAAGGCCCGCCTCCTGGCCGAGTCGGCCGTGGAACGCGCCATCGCCTTTATGCGCGAGAGCTACAGCGGCAACCCGGGACCCGGCCGCGAGTTCTTCACACCCAGCGCCGCCACCTCCGAGCCCGCCTGGGTCGACCGCGGCGGACGCTACCTCGGCAGCGTCAGCACCGTCCAGCGGAGCGTCGATGACACCCAGTTCGACGTCCGCGAAGCCCTCGCCACCACCATCCGCGTCAACACCAACACCTACGACTTCACCCCGGCCGAGAGCCTGCACAACGCCGTGGGCTGGATCCCGATCAAGGTCGACCACGGCGCCGGCGCCGAGTCCTGCATCGGCCTGGTCGCCTACCTCGTCATCGAAGAGACCGGCAAACTCGACCCGAATACTGCGATCAAGGACATCGACACCGGCTACCTACCGATGTACAGCGGCATCACGACGCCCATCACCGAGACCACCGGCTCACCCGAGACCCGCCTCGGCCTCGACATCGGCGAGGTCGCCCTCGCCGATGCCTACCAGGAGGACGCCAGCCAGAACTACTCCTTCGGCAACACCTACGGCGATGCCTTCCTGAACCGCCTCGTCGCCCCCACCTACGCGTGGGATTCGCTGCACACCGTCCTCAACCGCTTCCGTCTGCCGGCGGCCCTCACCATCAACCAGAGCTGGCTGAACCGCTTCATCTGGTCCCTGCGGCCCTGGAGCATCCCCGAGCCCGAGGCCTACCAGGAGACCTTCCCCGGCCCGGCCTACCACCGCTGCCCAATCAACGACATCGACTGGAACACCATCGACGTCGGCACCTTCCCCATCGCGAAGGTCGACGCTGGTAGCGCCTACCCTGGCGCCGCGGCCCTCGGCATCCCCTGGGTCGCCCAGATGACCGGCACCACCCCCAGCACCGCCAACCAGATCAAGGCCAACATCATCGACTTCCTCGATGACGACGTCGGCGGCACCCCGCCCACGGCCACGGAGAATGACTACACCACCGACGCCTCGGGCCACCAGATCGGCACCGCCAGCTACGTCGGCCTCGAGGCCGTCCCCTTCGTCAATGAGGTGTTTGTGCGGACCCGGTACACCGGTCGCCGCCTGATGGGCGGGCCTCTCCCCGCCCCCTACACCCATGCAGAGGTCGACCTGAATGTCGATTGCGCCGCCGAACTTGCTTGCCTCTACGACCTCGACCGCGTCGGCGTACAGACAACCATCAGCCTCGAGATAAGAGCACGAACGGCCGATGCCAGCCGCGTCACCGCTTCACAGTTCGTAACCATCACGCCCGCCTCCGTCACCACGAACGTTGGGGCCGACCGCTATCCGGTCACCGCCTGGGGTAGCCAGACGATAACCTTCTCGTTTGACCTGCTTGCCTTTCCGATGCTGATGATGCAAGGCGTCACGGTGGAAATCAGGGGAGTTCGTGTTGCCGTCGCCGGAGTCGCAGGCATCCCAGTCGCCACCAACCTTTGGGATCTCGCAGAGCTTCCCACCTGCCCGCAGGCCCTCCCCACAAACTCGACCGGTTTGGTCTTGGGCGGTCCCGCCTACGCGGTCAGCGCCGAGGTCCTCGACCCGCGCTGCAACCTCCTGGCGACGGACTGGGCCTGGGTTGCTGGCCCTGCGGCGAGTTCGGGTGCAACGCCGACCGTCGGCACGCCGGGGAGCCTGAACACGCGCTGCGTGGATCCCGGCAATGGCGACCAGGACAGCTCGGACCCGACCACCTGGTCGACCAACTTCATCCGCAACGGCGACGTGCAGAGTTTCTGGGAGCTGGGTGCCATTCACCGCGGTGAGCCCTGGCGCACGATCAACCTCCACAGCTACGACCTCACAGCCGGCGTCGGTACCTACGAGTACGGCGACTGGCCGCTCCTGAACCAGATTCGCCTGTCAATCGGCGCCCCCGAACCCACGCGCGGGCTGGTGAATGTCTGGTCGGTCGCCCCGCAGGTCTGGAAGCCCCTCCTGCAGGGCCTCCACTACGGCAGCGACTACGACGACGCGACGTCGGGGACCGCCCTGACCAGCAACACCGACCTCGTTGCGGCCGCCGGCGCCCTCAACAGCGGCGCTCCGCGCTGGGCCGACGGCAACCCGCATCTCCACGGCCGCGCCGCCCTGCTCGAGTACCGCGCGCTCACGGATGGCAGCCTCGCCGCCCTCCTCCCCGGGCAGGCCACCGATGCCCGCCAGGAGGAGATCACCGGCAAGATGGCCGGGCTCTTCACTGACCGCACCGCCTATGTCACCATCATCGCCAGCGCCATCGCCGCCGATGACGTCGGGCCCTTGCCCCCGGGCATGTCGTCACCCCCCGATGACTGGATTGAGTACCAGGCCGGGCGCTACTGCCGGCCGATGGCCGAACAGCGCGTCATGGCGACCGTCGCCCGCGACGTCACCACCAACCGCTTCCGCATCCTCTCGTTCCGCTACCTGGAGGACTAGCCATGCGATGCCTGCTCCTCATCCTGGCCGTCCTCCTGGCCGCCCTGACGACCGCCCAGGCCCAGGCACCCCGCCCGGCGGCCAGGGGCCGCGGGCAACCCGAGGCCAAGGCCCCCGAGAAGCCCAAGAGCCAGGCCGAGAAGGAGGCCGAGCGCCTCGCGGCGATCGGCGAGTGGGGCAAGAAGACCGGCGCCTCGAGGCGAGGATCTTCGGACCGATCCTCGCCGGCAATGCCGCCGACTACGACAAGAACCGCGCTATGGCCGCTTCGCTGGGTCAGCAGGCCGAGGCCGCCGGCAAGGATGGCAACGCCGTTGCCGCCAGGAAGTACCGCGCCCTCTCCGATCTCTTCACCGAGTGCGCCAAGGAAAACCGCGACTTCGTCACCGCCTACAAGGCCGGCAACATGCGGGCGGCTAAAGAGTCCCTGATGAAACTCCGCGCGTACGACGACCGCATCGCCCAGCTCGCCGGTCAGCGTGTCGCCCGGTCGTGGCACGCCGATGAGACCATGGTAGCGTTGTGGGGGCTGACGGAGCGGGAGGCCGAGCAGTGGGCGCTGCAGCAGGCGGGCGGCACGCCGCCCGCGCCGGGTGGGCCGAACCCACCGACGACGCCAGGCGGTCCGAACACAACGCCGGCTCCCCAGCCGCGGCGCTGACACAGAACACCATTTCCCCGACGGGAGCGAAGCAGGATGCGGACCATGTCCAGAAAGACCTTCACCCTCATCGAACTCCTTGCGGCCATGGCCATCATCGCCATCCTGGCGGCCCTGATCATCGGGGTCTCGTCGGTGGCGTCGCGGAACATGATGGAAGCCCGTACCAAGGCCCGCCTCGAGGCCATGATGACGGCCCTCCAGGAGCACTTCCAGGACCGCGGCTACTACCCGCAGCCATCACCCTCGAATGCGACCATCGAGATCGACTTCAACGCG
>JAGVUW010000288.1 GCA_019136035.1 Verrucomicrobiota bacterium
GGCCAGGCGGCGTCAGGCAGGCCACACGCGGCCAGTCCGGCTGCGGCGCGGCGTCGCCGGGGAAGAGCGCCAGGGGGTGCAGGGGTACCCCGGCGGCCAGGAGCAACGCGAGGTCCTGCCGGAGGAAGGTCTCGCTCCAGACCGGGTAGGACCCCAGCAGGTAGATCACGGTTGAGGCCATGCGTCCCTCGTGGTGCCGCCGCGGTCGCGGCCGCCGGCCGGCGCCGGATCGCCCGGCGCCAACCGGCGGGGTGAAGATAGGCGCCGTGCCGGGCAGCGTCAAGGCCGGCCCCCGCCGGCGGCCGCCGGCGGGGGGATAGGAGGGACCGTAAGGGACCCCGGGGACACCAGGGACACCGGGGACACCAGGGACACCGGGGACACCAGGGACACCAGGGACACCAGGGACACCGGGGACACCGGGGACGCCGGGGACGCCGGGGATGCCAGGGACGGGGCGGGCCGCGCTCGCGCGGCCGGCGGCCGCTTTGGGAGGACCGGCGCCGCGAGGCGGCGCCGGATGTCGGATGCCGACCGCCGCGAGTGTGAAGCGTGTCCGTGGCTGTCCGTGTTCGTCCTTGTCTGTCCGTGTCCCGGGCCCCAGGGCCGCGTTCCCCGCGGCCCTGCGACCGTTGCAGGGGTCTTGCCAAAGGTCCGGGGCGGGGTATGGTCTTGGGACGTTCCAGCCGGTGGCGCGCGGGTGCTGTGTTCGGCCGGACCAGGAGGCCAGGGTCGTGGGCATTGTCGTCTTTCTGCTCGTTCTTGCCAGCGCCACGCTGCATGTCCTGTGGAACACGCTGGTCAAGACCTGCCAGGACAAGGTCTCGTTTGCCTGGCTGACGACGGTGGTCGGGACGCTGCTGCTCCTGCCGGTGTTTGTCGGTTCGCGGGTGTTCACGCCGGGCCTGCTCGACGGCCGGGTTCTGGGTCTGGCGGCCCTGTCGGGCCTGGTGGAGACCGCGTACATCCTGGCGCTGTTCGCCGCGTATGCGCACACCGATCTCTCGGTGGCGTACCCGCTGAGCCGCGGCTTTGCGCCGGTGGTGACGCTGGTTCCGGGGATTCTTCTCCTGGGCGACCACCTGAACGCCCAGCAGGGGTGGGGTCTCGCCGTGATTGTCGTCGGGGTTTGCGCGGTGAGCGGCTCGGCCCTGGCGCACTCGCCATCGCGGGCGGCGTCCTGGCGCGGGGTGGTTCTGGCGTTGCTCTCGGCGGCGCTCATCGGCGGCTACCACCTCGTCGACCGCTATGCGCTGAAGCTGGAGCCCGCGCCGCCGGCCATCCTCGAGTACTACTTCCTCATGCACACGGCGATGGTGCTGGCGCTGACCGCGGCCCTGCTGGCCTGGCCGGGCTACCACCACCGTCTCTTCCGGGAATGGCCCGGGAACCGCACCGGCGTCCTGGCGGTCGGTGTCCTGTCGGTCATCAGCTACCTGCTCATCCTGATGGCGCTGCGACTGGGCAATGTGACGCTGGTGAGCGCCACGAGGAACTGCGGCATTGCGATCAGCACCGCGGTCGGTGCCCTGGTCCTGCGTGAACGTGTCTCGCCGTTGCGGGCCATCGGCGCGCTGGTCATCGTGGTCGGCGTCCTGGTTCTGCTGCTTGGCAAGGGGTAGCATGGCAGTGCGGATGGCATCGCGTCCGGGGACATGGCTTCTGGCGTGGCGTGAAGCGCGTCGGCGCTGGTTCGGCCTGGTGCTGACGGCCCTGGCGGTCGCCGGCGGCGTCGGCGGCCTGACGGCCGGCCAGGCGGTGCTGCGGGCGCACGACCGCGACAGCGAGGCGCTGCTGCAGGCGCACGAGGCGGCCACCGCGGCCGGTCTCGAGGACTACGACCGGGCCCTGGGGCGGTCGATGCGCCGACTCGGCTACAACGTCGTCGTGTTGCCGGCCGAGCAGGACCTCGGCGATTTCCATGCCGACGGCTTTGCCCGTGCCACCCTCCCCGAGGAGAGCCTGCGGGCTCTGGCCGCGGCCCGGCCGCGGAGTGTGCTCGGCGTGGTGCCGGTGCTGCGCCGTAAGGTCGTCTGGCCCGAGCGTGGCTGGACGGTGCAGGTGCAGGCTTTCGGCACGCCGTTGCGGCTGGACGACGCCGGTGAGCTTCCCGAGGTCCTGCCGGTGCCGGCGGGCCAGGTCGATGTCGGCTGGGAGCTGCATCGTGGCCTGGACCTGCGGCCGGGGATGAGCCTCGAGATCATGGGCCGGACGCTGGCGGTGCGGCAGTGCCGGCCGGAACGCGGCACGATCGACGACCTGACTGTGTGGATGGACCTCGCCGAAGCGCAGGCGCTCCTGGGCCTGTCGGGCCGTCTCAGCGAGATCCACGCCCTGGCGGCGCCGGCGGTCTGGCAGGACCTCGACAGCCTGCGTGCCGAGGTGGCCGCCGTGCTGCCGGGGGCGCGCGCGGTGGTGCGCGGTCGCGAGGTCCAGACCCTGTCCGAAGCCCGGGCGGCGTTCGCGGCGAGCCGTGGGCGGCTGCTCGAGCAGACGGCCGGGGGCCGGCAGGACCAGCGCCGCCGTCGGGCCCGCCTCTTTGGCGCGGTGGCGGTCCTGGGCCTGGCTTTGGCGGCGGGTGTCAGCGGGCTGTCGGCGTGGTCCAACGCCCGTGAACGCCGTGTCGAGGTAGCGCTGTGGTCGGCCCTCGGCGTGGCCCCGGTGCGCGTGGCGGCGCTGTTGGGTTGTCGTGCCGTTCTGGCGGTCCTGGCCGGCAGTGCGGTTGGCGTGTCGATCGGCGTTCTCGGCTGGGGCTGGCCGGGCCTGGGCGCGGTGCTGCGCTGGGGCCTCCTCGGGCTGGCCGCCGCCGGGCTGTTGGCGTTGCCGGCGGCGGTGGCGGCGGTGCTCCTGGCATTGCGGCAGGAGCCGGCCATCGTCCTCAGGAATGAGGTCTAGCGACATGAGTGCCCCGATCAGCCTCTGGTGCCTGATCCGGCGCGAAGGACGCTTCCGTTTGGGCAACGCCCTGCTCGGCGCGGTGGCGGTGGCTCTGGCGGTGGCGGTCTGGGCGGCCTGCCTGGTGGTGATGCGCGGCCACGACGCGCGCACCGCCCGGGCGCTCGAGGCGCTCCACCAGGCCCTGGCCGATGAGACGGCGGTGCTGGCCGACGGCATGCGCCGCGCTACGCTCAAGCTGCAGTTCAACCTGGTCATCCTGCCGGCCGGGCAGGACCTGCGCGCCTGGCATACCGACAGCGAGATCCGCGGGACCCTCCCTGAGACCCATGTCGAACACCTGGCGCGCGCCGAGATCGTCACCATCCAGCACCTCCTGCCGATCGTGCAGCGTCGCCTGTTCTGGGAAGAGCAGGGGCGCCGTATCATCCTGGTCGGCACGCGCGGCGAGGTCGCCCAGCTCCACAGCGCCCCGAAGAAGCCGCTGGTGCAGCCGGTATCGCCGGGGGGCATTGTCCTGGGGCATGAGCTGCACCGCTCGCTCGGGCTGAAGCCGGGTCAGCGCGTCGTCCTCATGGGTCGCGAGTTCACCGTGCAGCGCTGCCACGAACAGCGCGGCAGTCAGGACGACATCACGGCCTGGATCGACCTGGCGGCGGCGCAGGAGCTGCTCGGGATGCGGGGTCAGGTGCACGCCATTCTGGCCCTGGAGTGCCTCTGTGCCGGCCTCCCCGAGGTCGAGGCCTTCCGCGCCGATATCCGCCGTTTCCTGCCGGATACCGACATCATCGAACTGGGCAGCAAGGCGTTCTCGCGGGCGGACGCCAGGCTGTCGCTGGCGGCCGAAGCCAAGGCCAGTGCGGCGCGGGCGGTCGCGGCGCGGCGCGACCTGCGCCAGGCCCGCCAGCGTCTGGCCGGCGTCCTCGTGCCGCTGGCGTTCCTGGGCGGCCTGGTGGCGGTCGGGGCGCTGGCGGCGTCGAACGCCCGGGCGCGGACTGCGGAAATGGCTCTCTTGCGGGCGCTCGGGGTGCCCTCCTGGAAGCTGCTGGCGGTGCTGCTGGCGCGCTATGGGCTGCTGGCGGTCCCGGCGGCGCTGGCGGGCTGTGTCGCGGGTTCGGCGGCGGGGGCTCTGCTGGCGGCGGGTCTGGATCCGGTGGCGTTGCCGGGCGCGGTGCCGTTTCTGACGGCTCGAGAGGCGGCCGGTGCGGCCGCGGCGGCGCTGGCGGCGACAGTCCTGGCGGCGTGGCTTCCGGCCTTGTCGGCGGCGCGGCGTGACCCGGCGGCGGTGCTGTCGTCGGAGTGAGCGGCCCGCGGCCCGTCGTGCGGGCTCGCAGGTATGATCGCGGTGTGGTGCGGTCGGCGGTGATGAGGATGGTATCGTGATGCTCATGCGCTTCGATGCAGTCAGCCGTGCGTTTGCCGGCCCGCAAGGCCCGGTGCAGGCCCTCGACGGGGTCTCATTCGAGGTCGAGCCGGGCGCGTTCGTGGCGATCTGCGGTCCGAGCGGCTGTGGCAAGAGCACCCTGCTCCTGGTCGGCGGAGCGCTGTTGCGGCCGACGGCCGGTCGGGTGACGGTGGCGGGCTGCGAGGTCTACGCCGCGGCGGCGTCTGAGCGTCGGCGCCTGCGCGCCTCGACGCTGGGTTTCGTCTTTCAGCAGTTCCATCTGGTGCCCTACCTGACGGTGCTGGAGAACATCCTGGCGCCGTCGCTGGCGCTGTCGGTGCCGGGTGTGTCGGCGCGGGCCGAGGCGCTGCTCGAGCGCTTCGGCCTGGGCGACCGTCGCGACCACCTCCCGGGGCAGCTCAGCACGGGCGAGAAGCAGCGCGCGGCCCTGGCGCGGGCGTTGTTGAACGAGCCGAAGGTCCTGCTGGCCGACGAGCCGACGGGGAATCTCGACCCAGCGAACAGCGCTGTGGTCCTGGAGGCCCTGGCGGCCTTCGCGCGCTCTGGCGGCGCGGTGCTGATGGTGACGCACAACCAGGACGCGGCGCGTCGCGCCGACCGTGTCCTGCAGATGCAGCGAGGCCGACTGGTATGAACCGCACTCAGGTCGAGCTCTGGGAGGCCGGTCTGCGGCAGGCCCTCGATGTCGTGGATCACGTCCTCGAGGATCGCTTCGGCGACCTGCTGCCGCGGCGGCCGAACCGGCCGCGCCGCGACGCCACCGCCAACCCGCGCTACGACGGGCTCTTCACCGTCGACAGCAAGTTCTCCATGGGGCTGCTCAGCCAGAGCGGTCCGGGCTACGTCATCGACGTGCGCCTGGCGGCCATCGGCTCTCCGACCGCGGCACAGCACGAGGCCATCCTCGAAGAGGCCGAGCGGGCGCTGCGCGCGGCCCTGCCGGAGAGCTTCCCCGGTCGGCACCTGGAGGTCGTCCGGGAGGGCCGCATCCTGCGGGTCACGGGTGACCTCAGTCTGGAGGGGTAGAGGCACCCCCGGCACGGTCTTCGCGGCGCTGGCGGCGATGCAGCAGGATCTCGCGCAGGCGCCGTCGCCGCCGCAGGATCTCGCGGGCGCGCTCGACGCCGGCCCGTCCGGCGATGAGGACGCCGAGGCCCATGATCAGCCAGGAGGCGAGGTAGACGCCCAGCGCCACCAGGAGCCAGCGCCGCTCGCCGCTCGCCACCGCCGCCGCCGCCGCAAAGCCCAGCCCGCCGGCCCAGCCCACCGGGAAGCTCAGCAGGATCAGGCCGAGGCCGACGCCGAAGAGGATCCGGTGACGTTGAGGATCGACATGCCGCACCGTGCCGCCTCGTCAGTGCTTCGGGAAGACCAGGTCGAGGTAGTGCGGCGAGTCCTGCAGGATGCCGCCGGAGGCGTCGAAGAAGCGCCGGTCGAGCTCGAAGCAGCCCTTCCGGACGGCGGTCCATGGCGCCCCGGCCGCCGGGTGGTAGCTCTGCAGTTGCGGCCAGCGGGCGTAGTTCTGGTGGCCGTTGGTCTCGAGCACGCCGATGCTCATGCCGGGCAGCGGCGCCAGTCGCGCGGCGACGTTCTTATTCCAGTCGACCTGGATCGGGCCCACCGTCAGGTCGGCGCAGAACATCGGCACGCCGGCACGGTGCGCCACCTCGGCGATCTTCAGGGTCATGCTCAGGGTCTTGGCGATCGGCTTCAGGGCGATGGCGCCGTAGCCGAGGGCGATGCGCTCCTCGACGTCGTGGTCGCAGTGCGCGCTCTCGTCGGCCGCCAGACGCACGCCCAGATCGCCGACCGGGACCTTGTAAGACTCCGGGAAGGGCTCCTCGATCAGGGCAATCTGGTCGAAGGCGCCGATCTTGCGGCAGTGGTCGAGGAAGCGCTGCAGGCGGTCCTTGCTGTCGTAGCGTCCATTGGCGTCGAAGTAATAGGGCAGGCGGCCGTTACGGGTATAGGGCGTCTCGCGGCGGCCGATGGCCTCGTGGATGGCCGAGACGCGCGCCATGTCCCACCGCAGCATCTTCTCGCGGTCGCCATCGCGGTCGGGGTCGGAGCCGATCTTGATCTTAAAGAAGAAGTAGCCCTCGTCGACGTGCTGGACGATCTCGTTCATGGGGATGGCGTAGGCCAGCAGGGGTATGCAGGCGACGCGGTCGTGGCGGTGCTGGAGGGCGGCGCGGAAGCGCTCCGGGATGATCTCGTCGAAGGCGGTCAGGCCGTGTTCGCGGGCATAGAGCAGCCAGGCGGCGGCGTCGACACCGACGAGGGCGTTGAGGGCGAAGGTCAGGCGCAGGTCGGGCTTGCGGGTGATGGCCTTGCCGTACTCGTGGACCTCGGGGAGGAGCCGATCGAGGAGGTCCAGGGGGGTGTCGAAGCTCATGCCCTGGGCACGCCGAAGCGCCATTTCGGTCATGGCGAACATGAGGCTGTTACCGGCGGCCTCCGAGACCCCGGCGAAGAGTTCCGAGTCGGACCAGAGGACGCTCTGGGTGTTGAGGGCGGCGGCGCGGTGGCCGCTGGTGGATTCCAGGCCGGCGACGGTCTGCCAGACCTCGGTGAGGTAGGAGCCCTTGAAGCCGAACGGCCGGATCAGGGGCTCGCGCTCGAAGTTGGCGTTGACGCGGCTGATGGTGATACTCATGGTCGCATCCTCCGGCGGTGCCGGCGCCATGGCGCCGGCCGCTGGTGTGGTGGTCGTTGTCGGCATCCGCTGACAACATAGACGAGCCCTGCCCATCGGCCAGCCGGCGGCGGGCCGATTCCGGCGCCGCGCCGGCGGCGGGCCGCCGAGCTGACCGGCCAGACCCGTCTGGCCCGTCATCCGGCTCAGGCCCGCCCGGCGCGGGGCGGTTTGCCGAGGTCGGCCGGCGGCATTATGGTGGTAAGGTTTTGGAGTTGCCGCCTTCCGGCAGTCGTGTCATCGCGCAGGTCAGGTCCCTGCCGGGCGCCGGAAGCCCAGCCCCGGCGGACCCGTGACCATGCCCCTTGAACGCACAGCCATCTACCCCGGCACCTTCGACCCTGTGACCAACGGCCACCTGGACGTGATTCGGCGGGCCTCGCGCCTGTTCGACCGCATTGTCGTGGCCATCGGTACGCACAGCGGCAAGCGTCCGGTGTTCACGGTCCCGGAGCGCCTGGCGCACCTGCGTCAGGTCTGTCAGGGCATTCCCGGTGTGACGGTGTCATCGTTCGACGGCCTGCTGACGCGGGCCGTGCGCGACTTCGGGGCGGTGGCGGTGATCCGCGGTCTGCGCGCCGTCTCGGACTTCGAGTACGAGTTCCAGATGGCGCTGATGAACCGCGAGCTGTCGCCGCAGTGCGAGACCGTCTTTCTGATGCCGAGCCCGGAGTACTCCTTCGTCAGTTCAACCATGATCCGCGAGATCGCGCGCTTCGGCGGCGACATCAGCCCGTTCGTGCCGCCCGAGATCTGCGAGCAGCTCCAGCGCCGCCTGCAGGAGGGCACCCGATGAAACCCCTGGCGTCGCTGACCTTCCAGGCCCTCGACCTGCCCGTCGAGGGCGTCGACCTCTGCGGTGAGATCGCCTTCGCGGCCCTCGACCTGCACGAGGATGACCTCTTCACCTTCCTCAGCCCGCTGCGCTTTACGCTCACGGCCGCGCCGGTGGAGGACAGCGTCCTGGTGCGGGGCCGTCTCGAGGCCGAGGTCCAGCGTGTCTGCGACCGCTGCCTGGAGCCGGGGAAGGTGCTTCTCAAGGTGGATCCGGTCTGTTACCACTACGAGCATGTGGCCGGCGCCGTGGTGGATTTGACGGATGCGGTCCGTGAAGACATATTACTTGCTTTCCCGCAGACCTGGCTGTGCCGGGCGGAATGCCGCGGCCTGTGCCCGCGCTGCGGGTGCAATCGAAACGAGTCCACCTGCGGCTGTCCGCCCGAGGAGCCCGACGAGGGCGACGAGGACGACACCTGGGGCGCGTTGGACGACCTGGTCGTCCGGGACGAGTCCTGACGCGCGCCGGCCGTCTGCGGGCGTTCCTGCCCGGGGCCGGGTGGCAGGCGGTGCCCGCGCCGGAACGCAGGGTTTGGGCGAGACGAGTGACGGAGTCACGATCATGGCACTTCAGCAGAGCAAGCTCAGCAAGCAGAGATGCCGTCAGCGCAAGGCGGCGAACCGCTATCGCGGCGTGAAGGGATCGCGGTGCGCCATGTGTGGCGCGGCGATTATGCCGCACCGCGTCTGCGCGGCGTGCGGCCACTACAAGGGCCGGCAGGTGGTGTCCGTCAAGGCGGAATAACCGCGATGCCAGTTATCGCTGTGGATGCCATGGGCGGCGACTATGCGCCGAGCGTGGTGATTGACGGTGTCGGCGAGTGGCTCGAGCATTATCCGCAGGGCGGCTCGCTCCTTCTGGTCGGTGACGAGGCGCAGGTCCAGGCCGAGCTGAAGCGTATTGGCAAGGCCGAGGACCCGCGTCTGACGGTGGTGCACGCCCCGGAGGTCATCCGCATGGATGACGCCCCGGCATCGGCGGTGCGGTCCAAGCGCCGCAGCAGCATCAATGTCGCCGTCGACATGGTCAAGCAGGGCAAGGCGCAGGCCTTCTTCAGCGCCGGCAACACCGGCGCCTGCGTCGCCTCGACGGTCCTGAAGTGGCGCACGCTCCCGGGGATCTTCCGGCCGGGCATCGCCACGGTCTTTCCGTCGCCCGAGGGCAATTTCGTCCTGCTGGATGCCGGGTCGACGGTCGACTGCGATCCCCTGAACCTGCTGCACTACGCGGTCATGGGCGACGTCTACTGCCGGCATATCCTGGGCAAGAACGAGCCGCGCATCGGCCTGCTGAATGTCGGCGGCGAGGATGCCAAGGGCAACGACCTGGCGAAAGAGTCGTTCAAGATGCTCAGCGGCATGGAAGGCCTGAACTTCATTGGCAATGTCGAAGGTCACGACCTCTTCAGCGGCCGTGTCGATGTGGTGGTCTGCGACGGCTTCGTGGGCAACGTGGTTCTGAAGACCTGCGAGAGCCTGGCGCACGCCATCAGCCAGATGATCCGGACGAATCTGAGCAAGAATCTGGTGCGCAAGGCCGGCTACCTGCTGAGCCGGGGCGCCTACATCGAGATGAAGCAGATGGTCGACTGCGCCGAGTTCGGCGGGGCGCCGCTGCTCGGCGTCGACGGCGTCTGCATCATCGGCCACGGGTCGTCGTGCGCCCGGGCCGTCCGCAATGGCATCCGTGTGGCTGCCGAGTTCGTGCAGCACCAGGTCAATAACCGCATCACGGAGCGCGTTCGGGCCATCGGCCTGGCGCCGGCTCAGGCCGAGGGCACCCCCGGCTGAGCGGGCTCGCTCGGCAGGCCTGCCGTGTGGGTCCGCGTTCGCGCGGATGGCGGGGCTGTCGGCGGGGTGGGGTGACGCGATCGACAAGGGCCTCGGCGACGGGGCTCAGGGAAGTGCGCAGGGCCTGTGGCTCCGGGCGCCGGGCCGGCGTTGACGACGCCGGTCGGGGGCGCGGGGCGGGTCCTCCCACTGTGGCGTTGGCATCGTGACGGCGTCGGCGTGCCGGCATGGCTCGGGCTAAGGGCCGGTGCGGCAGTCGCCGGGGGCTTCAGGCCGTCACGGCTCACGGGACCAGGCGAGTGATGAAACGTGCTGGACTGATGTTCGCCGGGCAGGGCGCCCAGGTCGTCGGCATGGGCCGCGACCTCTACGAGGGCAGTGCCGCGGCGCGGGCGGTGTTCGACGCGGCCGACCGCCTGCTGGGCCGGTCGATCACGGCGCTGTGTTTCGAGGGCCCGGCCGAGGCGCTCAAGGCGAGTGCCAACTGCCAGCCGGCGATCTATACCATGTCGATGGCCTGCCTGGCGGCCCTGCGCGAGCGCCTGCCGGTGGAGCCGTTGATCTGCGGCGGGCTGAGCCTGGGCGAGTTCGCCGCGATCACCTGTGCCGGCAGCCTCGAGTTCGAGGCTGGCCTGCGCCTGGTGGCCGAGCGCGGCCGCCTCATGGACGAGGCCTGCCGGGCTGCCGAGGGCGCCATGGCGGCCGTGATCGGCGCCGACACCGCCCTCGTCGAGGACCTCAGCCGGCAGCACGGCGTCGATGTCGCCAACTACAACTGCCCCGGCCAGGTGGTCATCAGCGGCGCCGCGCCGGCGCTGACGCGGGCCGTCGAGGCCCTCGGCGCGGCCGGCGTCAGCCGGGTCATGCGCCTCGAGGTCGCGGGGGCCTTCCACTCGCGCCTGATGGCACCGGCCGCCGCCGCCTTCGCGGGCGTGCTTGAGGCGGTGCCGCTGCAGGTGCCGCGCTGCGCCGTCGTGCAGAATGTCCCCGGCGGCCTGGTCAGTGATCCGGCGGCGCTGCGGCGGAACCTCGGCGCGCAGGTCGCCGGCAGCGTCCGCTGGGAGTCCTGCCTGCGGGCCATGCTTGCGGCCGGTGTCGAGGTCATGGTCGAGCTGGGTCCGGGCAAGGTCCTCAGCGGTTTCCTGCGGCGCCTGGACCGCAGCTTCCCGGTGTGTTCGGTCAGTTCGCTGGGCGACCTCGAGGCCGCCGTGGCGCTGCTGGACGGTCGATGAGTCGGTGGTACTGTGCCAGGGTGGCAGTGCCATAATCCCCGAGCTGGAGGAATAGACGGATGGGATTCGCAGGCAAGACAGCGCTGATCACGGGCGGCGCCCGCGGTATTGGCCGTGCCATCGCCGAGGAACTGGCGGCGGCCGGGGCGACGCTGGCCATCGTGGATGTGCTTCAGGATGTCGCCGAGGCCACGGCCGCGGCCTTCCGGGAGCGCGGCGTCGAGGCCGCCGCCTTCGTCGCCAATGTCGCCAGCCCGGCCGATGTCGAGAGGCTCTTCGGTGAGGTCATGGCGCGGTTCGGCAAGATCGATATCCTGATCAACAACGCCGGCATCACCCGCGACAACCTCATCATGCGCATGAAGGAAGAGGAGTGGGACGCGGTCATCGCGGTGAACCTCAAGGGCACCTTCAACTGCATCAAGGCCGCATCGCGGCCGATGCTCAAGGCGCGCTCCGGGTGCATCGTCAACATCGCCTCGGTGGTCGGCGTCATGGGCAATGCCGGTCAGGCCAACTACAGCGCCTCCAAGGCGGGTGTCATCGGCCTGACCAAGACCGCGGCCAAGGAGCTGGCCTCGCGCGGCATCACGGTCAACGCCGTGGCGCCGGGCTACATCGCAACCGACATGACCGGCAAGCTCAGCGAGGAGGCGCGGAAGGCCTTCCTGACGGTCGTCCCGCTGGCCCGGCCGGGCACGCCTCAGGACGTGGCGCGGGCCGTGCGTTTCCTCTGCAGCGAGGACGCGGCCTACATCACCGGTCAGGTCCTGCATGTCGACGGCGGCATGCTGATGTGAGGCTCTGCGGGCGGACCGGGCGGGGTTTGTAATAGGGCTAAATGGAAGCACATTACCGGGCTGTCGCGGCTCTGTTACCGCGCCCCCCGAGCCGATCCGACCGATAGCATACGGGCATTCGAGCAACGCAACGGCTGGAGTCACGGCGCCCCATGGCGCCCGCAAGCAAGCGGAGGATCCCCAATGTCTTCACCTGCTGAACGAGTTCGTGAGATCATTGTCGAGCAGCTTGGCGTCAACGCCGAGCAGGTCACCGACGAGTCGAAGTTCGTCGAGGACCTCGGCGCCGATTCGCTGGACACCGTCGAACTGGTCATGGCCCTGGAGGAAGAGTTCGGCACCGAGATTCCGGATGAAGAGGCCGAGAAGCTGACCACGGTGGGCGAGGCGATCGCCTACGTGCAGAAGATCGTCGGGGGCTGAGCCTCTGTCGCGGTCTGTCAGGAGGCCACAGGCCGCTCGGCGGCGGTGGCCTCTTGTCGTTTTCGGGGATGGCAACCAACACCCAGAAGCGGAGCGGGACGACGATGACATGCAGCGGTCGGGTCGTGGTGACGGGTATGGGGGTCGTCTCCCCGCTGGGCAACTCCGTGGGCGCCTTCTGGGAGGGCCTGCTGGCCGGCCGTTCCGGCATTGGCCCGCTGACGCGCTGTTCGACGGAGGGCCAGCGCTGCCGGATCGCCGGGCAGGTGCGTGATTTCGACATCACGGCGTACCTCTCCGAGAAGGAGGCGCGGCGGCTGGATCCCTTCTGTCACTACGCCCTGGCGGCGGCCACCGAGGCGGTCCGCCAGGCCGGCCTGGCCGGCGGCGGCGTGGTCCCGGAGCGCGCCGGGGTGATCGTCTCGTCGGGGGTCGGCGGTCTGGCCTCGATGCAGGACAGCGTGCGCACCCTGCTCGAGCGCGGCGCCGGCCGGCTCTCGCCGCTGACGGTGCCGATCATGATTGCCGACATGGCCTCGGGGATGCTCTCGATACACTTCGGCTTCTCGGGCCCGAATCTGGCCGTCGTCACCGCCTGCGCCTCGGCGACGCACTCGATCGGCGAGGCCTGCTGGATGATCCGGCGCGGCGATGCCGACGTCATGCTGGCCGGCGGCAGCGAGGCCGGCCTGGTCGAGGTCGGCCTCGGCGGCTTCGCCTCGATGAAGGCCCTGAGCACCCGCAATGACGACCCCGAGCACGCCAGCCGGCCGTTCGACCGTGACCGCGACGGCTTCGTCCCGGCCGAGGGCGCCGGGGTGCTGGTCCTCGAGAGCCTCGAGCACGCCCGGGCCCGTCAGGCCGAGATCCTCGCCGAGGTCGTCGGCTACGGCCTCTCCGGCGATGCCTACCACATCACCGCACCCGACCCCGAGGGCCGCGGCGCCGCGCGCTGCATCCGCAACGCCCTCGCCCAGGCCGGGGTCGCCGCCGAGGACCTGAGCTACATCAATGCCCACGGCACCTCCACCCCGCTCAACGACCGCATGGAGACCGCCGCCCTCAAGAGCGCCCTCGGCCCGGCGGCCTACCGCATACCGGTCAGCAGCACCAAGTCGATGACAGGACATGCCCTCGGTGCCGCCGGCGGCCTCGAGTCCATCGCCTGCATCCAGGCCCTGCGCCAGCAGGTCATCCCCGGCACCATGAACTACGAGACGCCGGACCCGGACTGCGACCTGGACTACGTCCCGAATGCCTGCCGCCAGATCCCGGTCGGGCTGGCGCTCAATGTCAACTTCGGCTTCGGTGGCCACAACGCCGCCCTCCTCTTCAGAAAGGCGCCCTGAGTCTTGCCGCGGCCGCCGGCCCGGGCTATCGTGAAGGGTGGCAGAAGCCCGCCGGGCTGCCGCCGGCCCGCGATGGGCGGCTCCAGGGACGGTGCGGCAGGTCGCGCCATGCGCCAGGCATGGGGTTCGGATCAGGCCGGGCCGCCCGCTGCCGTCTGACTCAGCAGTGCGGCGGCGGTCGGTCGCGAGGGTGACACGATGGTCACGGACAGCGCTGGCGGGCCGCGCCTGGCCGGCGCCGGGGCGGCAGCCTCCCCCGACTGGCGGGCCGGCATGGCGCGCCGCTCAGGCGGTCTGCAGCTCGTCCGGCGGCGCGGCGCAAGCAGGCCCACGGCGTCGTCCGTGGACCTCCCGGGCGCCAGCAGCGTCCGGGAAGCGGCTGGCCTGGTGCACCGGTTAGAACATGGTGAGAGATCGCGCCGGCCGGCGGTCTCTCCGGCGAGCGACAGGGGATCGTGGATGAGAGCAGCGTCGATCGTATGGGCGGCGGTCCTGATGGCCGCCGTGGTGTCGGGCGGCTGTGCGCGACCGCGTCTGGCCTCGCGGCCGCAGACGGACGTCGAGAGCGAGTGGGGCTCGTACATTCGCGCCAGTTACCCGGGGTGGCAGCCGCCGTACTACTCACCGGCGCAGCCGCTGGACCCGACTCAGTTGGCCCTGCCGGCGGCGCCCGCTCCGGCCTCGTCCGAATTCGACTACGTCCCGGCCGAGTTGCGGCGGTGACGTCACGGCGGCCGTCGGCGCGCCTGCCGGTGGCGCTGTCAGGTGGCGGCCGTGCTGGGGGAAAGAGCGTGTTGGCATGAGATGGCTACCCTGGCCCTTCCGGTCCACGGCGACGCGGCCTGCCGCCTCGGCGCGGTCGCGGCGTGCCGGCGGCGCCCGCTGGTCCGAGCGTCCGCCCGTGCTGCTCGTGGTCAGCGCCGGGGTGCTGGTGTGGGTGACGGCCTCGTTTGTGGTCTCCTTCCGGCGCAGCCCGCCGCCGGTGCACATGGTGGTCGGCGAGCGTGCCGACAGCAACATCTACAGCGAAGTCCCCTTCCGCCACACGGACCTGGTGCAGACGCAGCGTCAGCGCCGTCGGGCGGCGCGGGAGGTCCTGCCGATCTACCGCTT
>JAGVUW010000282.1 GCA_019136035.1 Verrucomicrobiota bacterium
CCAATCCCCACACCCCCCCAAGGGGCCTTGTCGTGCCGGATTCCGCCTTGACCTGCCATCCCGTGCGTCCGGCATGTCGGCGCTCGTACTGGCCGTCCACCGGCAGCCCAGCCGGACGACCGGACGACGGGGCGACGGGGCGAAGGTCCGGCGGGGATGCGGGCAATCCCGAAAACAGCCCGCACCGTCGGGCCGGCTGCACCACCTCCCTCTGCCGGCCAGCGCCCGTCCGTCCATGGGGGACTTGCACTTGCGGCGGGGCAGTGCTAGATTGCCGACTTCTTTGATAGACAAAGAAGAGGCAGAAGCGCGGCAAGGGGATGCCGCCTGACCAGGATGGGAGGGCCGATGGTGCGGTGCAGTGCTTTCGTGACGGTGGCATGGTTCGGCCTGTGTGTCAGCGCCGGCGCGGTCAGCGTCTACGTGGAAGACTTCGGCGGGGCAACGCTGACCAACCGTGAGAACGGCTACATCGGCGGCTTCTACGGCAACCACCTGGCCTTGGGTCATTGGTTTGGGAGCGCCAGGAAGGTGAGCGTCGGGGCGGGTGTCCTGACGGTCCTCCACGACACCGGCAGTACCCGTTTTGCCGGTATTGTTCTTGACCCCGGGATCTTCGGCGGGCAGGCCGGCAGGTACGTGCTGAGCTTCGACGTCAGGGAGATCGAGCTCAACCAGCATGGCGTCGGCAATCCGGTGATGGGCGTGACACATCGGGGATGCGTCGACGTGTGGCAGGGTCATGGCTACGACCTGGAGAACGACTCCGCCGACGGCCTCTGGGCCAACTCGTTCAGCGGCACGCTGACGCCCAAGGGCAACGCGTCGGCATCGAGGCTCGAATCGCTGACCTTCGGCGAGGCCGGCGACGGCTACACGCTGGCCTTCGACTACGACGGGGCGAGCGCCGTGGCCCTCTTCTTCGGCGCTGACAAGACCGCCTACCCACACATCTCGGTGGTCTACGACAACATTGCCATCGCGCCGACCCACGCGCCGGAGCCCTCGACCGCCCTGATGACGGCCCTGGGGCTGGGGATGGTGTGTCGGCGCCGCCGTCGCCGCGGCGCGCCCCGCGCCTGAGGGTGCGGTTGCCCCGGCGCGCCCGCCTGCCGTGGCGCGTCGGGGGGATCACCGCGCTCGGCGTGGTCGCGGTGCGCTCAGCCAGCCGCGGCTCTACCTGCCGGCGTCCGTGATCTGGCTGTAGGTCTCCAGGAGGCGCTCGAGGTTGCCGCCGAGGATGCGGCGTTTGTCGTCGGGGCTGAGGTGTGCGAAGAGGATGGGGCCGAGCCCCCAGGCGATGGGGAGGTCCTCCAGATCGGAGCCGAAGAGGAGGCGGTCGGCGCCGATGGTGCGGACCATCTCCTCGCAGGCGCGCGGGCCGAGGAGGGGGCAGGAGCAGACGAAGAGGTTCGGGTGTTTGGCCATGATGGCGGCGTAGGCGCCGGTGGCATGTCCGGTGATGAAGCAGGCCTGGGTGTAGGTCGAGACCAGCCGTTCCACCTGGGCGGGCGAGCCCCAGTGGTGATTGAGGATGATCTGGCGGTGGTCGTGGGCCCACTGGCAGGCGACGTCGATGAGAGGCCCCTCCTCGGGGTAGCCCTGGTAATGCGGGATGAGCTTGATGCCGCGCAGGCCCATCTGGCGACCGCGTTCCAGCTCGGCGATCATGGCCTCGCGGCCGCGGTGCGGGTTGACGAGGGTAAAGCCGACGAAGCGGTCCGGGTGGTTCCGGACGGCCTCCGCGACGAGGTCATTGCCGGGCTGTTCGTCGCTGAAGACGCCGGTGAAGCTGAAGATGCAGGTCCGGGTGACGCCAAGGCGGTCCATGTCGGCGACGATGCCGGGCAGGGTGGCGTTGGGGAGGTGGTAGTGGCAGGCGCGGTCGCCGCGGTGGCCATGGCAGTCAAGGAAGGTCATGGTCGGGGGGCGCTGGCCGCTGCGGGCGAAGCGGACGAACTCATCAGCGGGGGGTGGCGGCTCGACGGCGGGGTGGGTCAGGCCGCACCAGCTCAGGAGGTTCCGGAGGTTGTCACCGGCGATGGCGCGCTTGTCGGCGTCGGCGATCTCGGCAGTGGTCAGGGTGGCGAGGGTCATGTGCGGCCCAAGCATCGGCCAGCCGGAGCCGAAGAGGAGGCGGCGGCTGCCCCAGCGCGCCGTGATGTACTCGATACAGCGGTGCAGCCAGCAGGCGCTGAGCTCGACGTGGAGGTTCGGGCAGGCGTCGAGGGCCTTGTAGAGCAGCCGCTGCGAGCGGCGGATGCGGAACTCGCTGACGATCACGGGCAGGGCCGGGTGCCGCCGGCACAGCCCGACGACCGCATTCCAGTCGGTGGCGTCGGACTGCCAGCCGCTGCCGGGGCCGACCTCGGTCGGGTTGATGAAGACCGGCACCCGCGCCGCCGCCAGGGGCTCCAGGAGGTCGTCCAGGCACCAGTCGGAGAGCTCGAAGCGGTACTGCCGCGGGAAGAGCGCCACGGCGGCGACGCCGTGGCGGCGCATGTCGGCGATGAAGGCGGCCGGCTCGGGCTGTTCGTCGACGGCGCCGGTGGGCAGGGCCGACCAGACCGGGTGCAGGCGCGCCTGGCCGGCGGTCTGCCGCAGGACGCGGTCATTGCCATCGACGGGGTGGTTCTCGCGCCCCAGCGGGTCGAGCACCAGGGCCTCGGCGATGCCGTAGTGGTCCATGTCCTCGAGGAGGTGCGCGGCGCTGTGCCGGCCGCCCTCCTGGAGCTTCAGGTGTCGTCCGACGAGGCAGTTCGCGTCAAACACATTCCAGTGGTCCATGGAGCGGCCTTTCCCGGCGCACGTCCGTCCGGCGGGTGAGTTGACGGCGCTACCGTAGCGCGGTTCGGTGCGATGGCCAGGGC
>JAGVUW010000215.1 GCA_019136035.1 Verrucomicrobiota bacterium
AAGACATTAAGCGGATGGAAGAGCATGACCATGGTCAGGATGGCGTGGACCGTCGCGACGGCGTCGCGCAGGCCGATGGTGCTGGGTCGGCCCTGTCGCGGCAGGACCTGGATGGGCTCCTCGAGGACGAGGCCGCGGCGGTTGATGAACAGCAGGGCGATGGTATCGCTGTAGGCCATGGTGTCGGGGCAGAGGTGGAGGACCTCCTGGGCCATGGCCGTATCGACGATCTTCATGCCGCTGTTGAGGTCGTGGACCGGCACGCGCATGAGGCTCTTGGCGAGGGCCCGGATGAGGGCCTTGCCGAGGGTGCGCGAGAGGCTGGCGTCCTGTTGGCCGCGGCGGGATCCAATGACCATATCCGCGTCGTGGCGGCGGATGCTGTCGAGGAGGCTCCGGACATCCTCGAGGCGGTGCTGGCCATCGGCGTCGATGGTGATGGTGTAGCGTGTACGCGCCGCGGCGAGGCCGGACTTGAGGGCGCCGCCGTAGCCGCGGTTGAGCTTGTGACGCAGTATGGTCACCCCCGGCCGGGCGGCGGCCTCGAGGATGGCCCGCGAGCCATCCGAGGAGCCGTCATCGACGAGGATGACCTCCGCCGGCAGGGCCGCGGCGAAGGGCAGCAGCTCGGCCAGTAAGGCCGGCAGGGCCACGGCCTCGTTGTAGACGGGCACGACGATGGTCAGTTCCGGCGAGGGAGCAGTCTCGGCGGTCATGGCGATGGTCTCCAAGGCAATGCCCGAAGGCGTCACGGCGAATCGGCTGGCACGCCGGCGGCGTCAACACGGCGGGCCTGGATGAGGTCCTCGTACCACTCCAGGAAACGGCTCACCTGGGTACGCACGTCGTAGTCCTGGGCACGCCGCAGGGCGGCCGCGGCGCAGTCGGCACGGCGCTGCGGCTGGCTGAGGAGGTCGAGGAGGCGGGCGGCCAGGGCCGCCGCGTCGCCGGGTGGGCAGAGGAAGCCCTCGCGGCCATCGCTGAGCTGCTCGGGGATGCCGCCGACGGCCGAGGCGACGACCGGCGTGCCGCAGGCCATGGCCTCGGTGACGGTCTTGCCGAAGGCCTCGGCGCGGGCGGTGTGGACGAAGACATCGGCGGCGCGGTAGCAGGCCGCCAGGGCGCCCGGGTGGCTCTGGTAGGGCTCCGCGTGGACAGTCAGGCCGCCGAAGCCGGATGGATCCGGAGCGGCGCCGACGCAGAGCACGACCGGCCGGGCGGGGCCATTCCAGGCGGCGGCCAGGGCCCGGAGGCCGGCGGCCTGGGTCTCCGGGTCTTTGTAGACATTGCGGCGCGATGCCGCCGCGACCATGACCACCGGCACCTCAGCCGGCAGGCCGAGGCGGGCCCGGTCGGCGGCGCGATCGCCGGGGCGGAAGGCCTCCAGGTCGATGCCGTTGGGGATGAGGCGGTACTCCTCGGCCTGGAGCATCGACTCCCGGGCCTGGTCGAGGAGCCACTGCGAGGGCGCCGTCACGGCGACGCGGCACTGGGCGAAGATGGCGGCCTTGCGCTGCCAGTTCGCGGCGGTGCCATCGCGTCGGACAGGCGGGTAGCGGTGCAGGTCGGGGCAGTGGCCGCAGCCGTGCCGCCAGCGCTGGCAGTCGATGAAGTAGCCGCAGTGTCCGGTGAGCAGCCAGGTATCGCGGAGGTTCAGGATGAGGGGCACGCGGCGGCTGATGGCGGCGAGTTCGCGCAGGTCGAAGTAGCCGCCATGGAGGTTATGGCAGTGGACGACATCGGGGAGGGCGGGGCAGCGTTCGAGGAGCCCGGCGGTGTTGGGGAAGGCCATATCCTCGAGGCCGTGGCGCCAGGCGTGTCGGCGTTCGGGGTCGGCGAGGATCTCCAGGCGGCGCGCCAGGCCGGCTGACCAGGCCGGACGGCGCCCGGTGCCCTGGCGGAGACGCCGCGCCAGGCGCTGCAGCAGCCGGCCCGCCGCCGACGGCGCAACCCCGGGCGGTATCTCGAGGACGTCCGGGTCGTCGGAGAGGCGCTGGCCGACCGCCAGCCAGGAGCGGTGACCGCGGGCGCGGTAGGCCTCGAAGAGGGCCCGGGCGGAGCCCTCGGCGCCGCCGCCGCGGTCGGCCGTGTTGACCTGGAGGATGTTCATCGTCGTCAGAGGGTGAGGCGCTGGCGCTGCAGCCACTCGAGCAGGACGAAGCAGGGCCAGAGGTCGAGGTCGCGGGGCGCCGGCCGGCGCAGGCGTCGGCAGGCGGCCGCGCGCCAGGAGGCGGTCAGGAGCTGCGCGGCCACGGGGCTGTGGAAGGCCGCCTCGGCGCGGTCGCGCAGAGGCCCGGCCAGCCAGGCGTGCAGGGGCAGCTCGAAGCCGCGTTTGGGGCGCGACAGGACGGCCGGCGGCAGGAGGTCGGCCAGGGCCGCCGAGAAGACCGCCTTGCCGCGGCCGCGGCGGATCTTGAGGGCGCTGGGCAGGGCCAGGGCGAAGGCGACGACCTCGTGGTCGAGCAGGATCGGCCGCAGCTCGAGGGCGTGGGCCATGCTCATGGCATCGCCGTCGCGCAGGAGGGTATTCACGAGGTACCCCCGCACCTCGGCGGCAGAGAGCCTGGCTACGACGTCGGGCCAGCGCGGGTCGGCGGCGGCCTGGAGGACCGGCCCCGGCAGCGTGGCCGGGAGCGCCGGGAGGGCCTCGAGGAAGGCATCCGTGAGGGCGCGGCGCTTGGCGCGGTCGCTCATGCGGCAGCGCAGGGTCGCCAGGCGTTCGGCCTCGCTCAGGGCCGGCAGCATGAGGCTATGACGGAAGCGCTCGGGGAGCAGCCGCAGCGCCGACCAGAGCGGCCCCGGCACGGGCAGCCGCCGGCGCAGGCGGTCGGCCAGTTGGTGGCGGCGGAAGTGCGGGTAGCCGGCGAAG
>JAGVUW010000119.1 GCA_019136035.1 Verrucomicrobiota bacterium
CGGTGCCGATACGGTCGTCATCCTCGGCGATATCAGCCACGTGCCGACCTTCACCAACGTCGCCTACGGCACCTACGTCTACTCCGATCTGCCCTATGCCCTCCTGGATCCGGGTGAGACCTTCGATGACTACCTCGGCAAGGATGTCATGCTCGGCCGCATCTCGCTGGACAGCGATGCCGAACTGCGCGACTACATCGCCAAGCTGGCGGCCTTCCAGCGCGGCCCGCGGCACCGCCAGTTGACCTGGGTCACGGGTGGCAGCACGACCTGGGAGAACAACCTGGCCGAGGGCACCCACGACGCGGTCATCGCGTCGTCTATCGATCCGGATCGCTACCAGCACCGGCGGTTCTACCGCAACAACGGCAGCGCCGCTGAGCTGACCGCACAGATCGATGCCGGCACGGACCTGGTGGTGTACTCCGGACACGGCTTCGAGACCGGCTGGCTGCGCTACGACTACGGCAGCGCCCGCCTGGCCGGCCTTAACAACGTCCTCGACGCGCCGATCGTCCTGGGCCACTGCTGTCTGACCGGCGCCTACCAGGTTGACGACTGCTTCGCCGAGGCCTGGCTGGAGACCACGTCGCGGGCGGTGGCCTACGTTGGCGGCAGCGAGAATACCTACTGGGAGGCCGATGACCGCCTGGAGCGCGCCGAGTTCGCCTGGCTGGCGGACAATCCCACCGGCACCCTCGGCGCGGCCCTCGATGGAGCCCTGCGGCAGACCGCCGCGGACCACCCCGCCCTGGCCGAGTACTACTTCTCGGTCTACCACATCTTCGGCGACCCGACCGTGCGGCCCTTCGGGCAGACGGTGACCATCCACCACGACCCGGTGGCCGGGAGCAGCGACCGCACCGGCCCCTACGCCATCGAGGCGACCGTCAGCTCCAGCAGCGCGCTCGAGGCGGTGACGCTGCGCTGGCGTCTGGCCGGCCAGGCGGTCTTCCAGGCCGTGCCCATGGCCCCGGTCGCCGGCAGCCTCTGGCGCGGCCTGATACCGGGTCAGGCCTACGGCAGCCGCATCGAGTACTACCTCGAGGCCGCCAATACCGATGGGGCCAAGGCGATGCACCCGCCGTCGGCACCGGCCGCCTGGCATGAGTTCAGTGTCGATATCCAGGTCGACCATACGGCCTACGGCAATACGGCGGACACCGCCAACCCGTACGCACTGCAGGTCACCGCCGACGCCGATGCCGGGGTCGACGCGACCCTCCTCTGGCGCGCCGACGGCGGCGCCTTCGTCGAGGTGCCTATGGACGGCGACGGCGCCGGCGGCTTCACCGCCGCGATCCCGGCACAGCCTGCTGGGACGACCGTGCAGTACCACTTCCGGATCAGCACCGGCGGCGGCTATGCCGTGGTCCACCCGTCCACCGCACCGGCGCTGCCGTACGCCTTCCTGGTCGAGACCGACCCGCCGGTCTTCGCCGGCCTCGCCGCCGTCGAGGCCTCGGATGGCCGCGTCGTCCTGACCTGGGACGCCGCCAGCGATGTCTCGCCGCCGCTGCTGTACGCCATCTACCGCGCCGAAGCCAGCGGCGCTCAGGGCTTCGATATCCCCCTGGCAACGACCCCGAGTCTCGGCTTCAGCGATGACACGGTCGTCAACGGGACGACCTACCATTACGTGGTCCGCGCCCGCGATGCCGCCGGCAACGAGGACGCCAACCGCCTCGAGTTCGCGGCCCGGCCGCAGGCGCCCGCGCCGGTCTATGTCTGGGACCTCGACAGCGACCCGGGCTGGACGCGCGACCCGGGCTGGGCCTATGGCCCGCCCCTGGGACTGGGCGGCGAGAACGGCAGCCCCGACCCGCGCGCGGGGTTCTCAGGGCCGGCTGTCTATGGCTATAACCTCGCCGGCGACTACGAGAACAGCCTGCCCGCACGCAATCTGACCACGCTGGCGATCGACTGCAGCGCCGTCGCCCAGACCGAGCTGCGCTTCCGGCGCTGGCTGAACGTCGAAGAGCCGGCCTACGACCACGCCAGAGTCCAGGTCTCCTGTGATGGCATCACCTGGGTGACGATCTGGGAGAACCCGTACGAGATCACCGACCGCACCTGGACCGAACAGCGCTTCGACATCGCGCGGTTCGCCGATGGCTGCGCCACGGTCCGCATCCGCTGGGTCATGGGGCCGACCGACTCGTCCTGGGCCTACTCGGGGTGGAACCTCGATGACATCGCGATCTGGGGCCTCCAGGCCGACGTCCTGCGGCATGAGCTGGCCCTGACGGCCACGCCGGCGGGCAGCGGCGCCATCCAGGCCGACCCGCCACCCGGCCCTGAGGGCTACGTCCAGGGCACGGTCGTGACGTTGACCGCCGTACCGGAGCCTGGCTATGCTTTCGCCGGCTGGTCGGGCGATGCCACGGGCGGTGCGCTGACCTGTCAGGTGGTCATGCACAGCGCCAGGGCCGTGACGGCCACTTTCGTCGAGACCGACGACGTGCCGCCGCTCTTCGCCGGCCTGGGGGTGGCCAGGCCCGGCCTGGGCCGGGTCACCCTGGAGTGGCCCGCCGCGGTCGATGCCATCCCCATCATCTCGTACCAGATCTACCGGTCACGGACCCCCGGCGTCTACGACTACGAGACGCCCCTGGCTACCACCGCGGCCCTGCAGTACGTCGACGACAGCGTCCTCCCCGGCGTCACCTACTACTACGTCGTGCGCGCCACCGACAGCGCCGGCAATCAGGACACCAACACGCGCGAGCTGACCGCCGGTGCTCTCGGGCGGCGCCGGTCGTCTGTCGGCCGCGGCGTCACGGCCCGCCCGCGCCCGCTCACGCCGGTGAACGCCACGCCGAGTGGCAAGCAGGCCGTCGCGGCCCCCGCCCCCGCCGCC
>JAGVUW010000301.1 GCA_019136035.1 Verrucomicrobiota bacterium
GGGGCCGGGAGCTTGGAGCGGGGAGCCCGCGTTGCGAGCCGAGTGGGGCCACGGCTCTCCTTGGGACCGCCACTCTCCCGAGTGGCCCTCCGCGCGCGCCGTCGGCGCGGCCTGCGGCGGTGCCTCCATCGTCCACTCAGTCCACCCAGTCCACTCAGTCCACTCCCGCCGCCAGGGGCTCCGGCTCGTATGCAGGACCGGTGTGCGGTGGTGTCGACGTCGCGGCCGGCTCGTGGACGCGTTCGCGTCTGTGGACACTCGCGCTCCATCACCCGCGGCGAGCCATCGGTCGTCGTGTTCTATCCGGCGCACGGGGCCGGTGAAGACCCTCGTATGGAACTTGGCGGTGTGGCGCGCACGGCTTTGTCGCAGACTTTCAGCCTGCGATGCGCACCATCTGATGTCCCAGGGCGTTGCCCCATAAGCGCTAACCAAATATCTTGACAGTCCCAGTCATTTCGGCTACACTATCTGTGACCATACAGGAGGTTTGCAGATGGACGTCAAGGAAATGTCGATCTCGGGCTGGGATGAGCTGGCCTGCTTTCTCCCCGAGAGCTGGGATGAGAAGCTCCAGGAACTGGGGTTGCTGAAGTTTGGCCGGAAGTTTGCCGGCAAAGAGGGCGCCTCTGCGTTGCTACGCACTCTGCTGATCCACCTTGCCGGCAACGTTTCCCTGCGCAGCGCCTGCGCTATGGCCAGCCAGGCGGGCATCTGTGACGTGAGCGATGTGGCGCTGCTGAAGCGATTGAAGAAGGCCGACGGCTGGTTTGTCTGGGCCACCCAGATGCTGATGACGCAGGTGGACCTGCCTGCGGACAGCCGGCTGCCCTGTGAGTACCGATGGCGATTCGTCGATGGCACAGTGGTCGAGGAGCCGGGTGCGACCGGCTCCACATGGAGACTGCATTACTCTCTGGATGCCAGCACCTTTGCCCCCGATGAGATCCATGTCTCCGACGTGAAGGTGGGCGAGAAGCTATCGAACTTCACCGTACAGCCCCGGGATGTGTTCATTGCCGACCGTGCCTACTGCACGCGCAACGGGATCGCCCACGTGCATGACCGGGGCGGCTATGTCATGACCCGCCTCGCGCCTGGCAACCTGCCGCTTCACGACGAGGCGGGCAGGCCTTTTGCGTTGCTGAGACACCTGCGACATCTGTCGTACGGACAGGTTGGCGACTATGCGGTCTGCCTCCATCGCGGCGAGCAGGTCGTGCGCGGCCGCGTGTGCGCCATCCGCATCGGCGACGAGGAAGCCGAAAGGGCCAGGGCCAGGATCCGGCGGCGCGCCCAGAAGAACAGCTACAAGAGCATCAGGACGAACACACTTGAGTATGCCGGTTATGTCCTGGTGTTCACAACTCTGCCCGCGGATGCTGATGCCGAGAAGGTGATGGCGGTCTACCGATATCGCTGGCAGATCGAACTGCTCTTCAAGCGCCTGAAGTCACTCATCGGAGCCGCGCCGCTGCACAAGCGATCTCCCGACGGAATGCGCGGCTGGCTATGCGGCAAGGTGTTTGTCGCCGTCCTGAACCACGCCATGCTTCGGACCGCCGAAGCCCTTTCCCCCTGGGGATATCCCCTGCGCAGCGACTTCCGACGATCAGGATGAATCCGACTCGCCCGGGTGCCGCTCCCGCTGGCGGGAGTTCGAGTTCATGTTCGAGGCCATCCGCGGCTGCATCATGCCGCGACTCTCACTGCACGTCTGCCTCGCCGCCTGGCCCGCGGTGGTAGAGCGGCTGAAGGAACGGCCTCGCCGGCGAAGGCTCCAGTCAGCAGAGATCAAAGACGTTCTTTTTGGTTAGCGCTTATGGGGCGTTGCCCTGGGCTGACGGATGATGCCCTTTCAGGGCGCCGGAACGGAGTCCCGCGGGGAGGCGTCGTGGGGGATGTTGCGCCCCGCTATGTCCGGCGCCCGTGTGCCGGGGATCTGGCCGTCCCCGAGAGTGGCCCAGGCGTCTCGCCTGTGTCTGCGGCTGTCCTCAGCCGCCCCCCTGGGCGCGCCGAGCGTCGGCTCGGCTTCCTTTGCCGGGCGCCGTCCTCCGGCGCCCGTGCTCGCGCTCGGCGCGCGCGAGCGACTCCCGAGGAGGCCGGCCGCCGAGCCGCGTGACCGCAAACCCCGTCCGTGTCGGTCCGTGTTCGTCAGTGTTTGTCCGTGTCCCGAGCCCCGTGGCCACGCTGTCGCGGCCACGGCACCCGCCGGCGTGACGGGCGAGCCCTCACGGGCGCTGGAGCAGGCTCGGGTCGTAGTCGTCCGGGGCTTCGTAGCCGAGGAGATTCAGGCAGGTCGCTGCCAGGCTGCTGATGCCCAGGCCGGTGCGCAGCGTCGGCGCGTACTCGCCGGCGCTGGTCGGGTCGAAGATCAGGCAGGGCACCGGGTTCAGCGAGTGGGCCGTCTTGACCTTGGGGATGCCGTTCTCGACCTTGACGGCGCCGGTCTTCTTCTCGTGCTCGAGCATGTCATCGGCGTTGCCGTGGTCGGCGCTGACGACCATGACACCGCCGGCGGCGCGGACGGCCTTGAGGATGCGTGCAAGGCAGAGGTCGACGGTCTCGACGGCGATCTGGGCGGCCTGGTAGACGCCGGTGTGGCCGACCATATCGCCGTTGGGGAAGTTAATGCGGATGAAGTCGAAGCGGCCTGAGCCGATGGCCTCGAGGACGCGGTCGGTGATCTCGGCGGCCTTCATCCACGGGCGCTGTTCGAAGGGCAGGATATCCGAGGTGATCTCGACGTACTCCTCGAGGCTGGCGTCGATGTACCCCGAGTTGTTGCCATTGAAGAAGTAGGTGACATGGCCGAACTTCTGGGTTTCGCTGATGGCCAGCGAGCGCACGCCGCTGGCG
>JAGVUW010000802.1 GCA_019136035.1 Verrucomicrobiota bacterium
GCTCCAGCGAGATGGCCCAGGCGTGCGTGTCACGCAGGTGCAGGTTCTCGATGCGGAAGTCCTCGACGAAGGCCATCAGGATGCCGATGTTGCGCCAGTCGCCGTTGGGATTCTCGCCAGGCACGCCGGCGTCGGTACCATACGTCCTCTCGCCGAGGACCTTGGCGCCGTCGCCGGTGGCGCGCGGCCGATCGGCGCCCTCGAGGACGACCCGGCCGCGGCCCTGGATGCAGATGCGCCGCAGGGTCTCGATGCCCTGGCCGCCCGGGCCGCAGTTGGCGCTGCGGATGAGGTTGTCGCGGCAGCGGTCGGAGAGCTTCAGGTGACAGTGGTCCAGAATCAGCGTCGTGTCGCCCGGCACCAGCACGGCGCTGTCGAGCAGCCAGAGGTCGCGCCGGCCGGCCGCCGAGTCATTCCAGCGCGGCACCACCACCGGCCGGCCGGTCCCCGCCGCCGCCCGCAGGGCCTGGTTGATGCGCTCGCTGTCGCCGCCGCGGAAGGCATTCGGTGTGATCGCCCCCGTCGTGTCCATGGCTCCGCACTCTCCTGAAAAGCACTGTCGGCAACACCTGCCTCCTGAGTCCCCGTTCGGACGCCCGAGGCCCGACCCCCGAGGCCCGCCGCCCGGCAGGTCTGGTCGCGCGAGCCGAGCGCGACCCCGGGCGCCGCTCGCGGCGCCGTCCGTGGACCTCCCGGGCGCCACCGGCGCCCGGGGGAGCGCCACTCGGCTCGTGGCGCCCACCTCCGCACTCCGAACGCCGAACGCCCGACGCCGGAGCCGGCAAGGCCCCGTCCGTGTCCGTCCGTGCGGGTCCGTGCTATTATCCCTCAGAGACTCGCTCTCCGGGCCCGTTTCTGGCTACAGACGTACAGTCCACAGACGCACAGACGCACCCTTCCTTTGGGCTGCGGGCACAGCCCGCGTCAAGTCCACCCGTGTCCCGAGCCCAGGGGCCGCGTCCCCGCGGCCCTGTCCCTCACACGAGCCCTGGCGCAAAGGGCACCCGCCCGAGATCCTCGCCCAGCCGCGCCGCCACCTGGAAGCCGCCCGGCTCGACCGCGCCGCGCCGCAGGGTGTGGTAGGCCAGACCCGCCACCATGGCGGCGTTGTCGGTGCAGTAGCGCGGCTCGGCCAGCACCAGCCGCCGCGACGCTGCCGCGGCGGCCGCGGTCAGATCCCGCCGCAACTGCCGGTTGCAGGCCACCCCGCCACAGGCACAGATCGTCGGCGCACCGAACGCCTCGGCCGCGCGAAGGGTCTTGCTCACCAGCACATCCACCACCGCCTGCTGAAAACTCGCGGCCAGGTCCGCCAGGTCGCCCGGGGTGAGCTGGCGGTCCCGCGCCGCGTAGAGCAGGGCGGTCTTCACGCCGCTGAAGCTGAAGCAGAAGCGGTTCTCCGCACTCACCGCCTTGCCGGTGGTGCCCATCAGCCCGCGCGGAAAGGCGTACGCCCGCGGGTCGCCCTGCGCCGCCAGGCGGTCGATCAACGGCCCGCCGGGATAGCCCAGATCGAGGACCTTCGCCGCCTTGTCGTACGCCTCGCCTGCGGCGTCGTCCAAGGTCGTGCCCACCAGACGCGCCCGGCCATCGGACTCCACCAGCACCAGGGCCGTGTGGCCCCCCGAGACCACCAGCGCCAGAATCGGGAAGCTGCCGGTATCCGCGAGGATCTCCATGTGGCCGTAGAAGGACCCATAGAGGTGCGCCAGGAAGTGATTCACCCCCAGCACCGGCCGCTGCAGGGCCCAGCCCAGGCCCTTGGCATAGGCGCAGCCCACCAGCAGCGCCGGCACCAGCCCCGGCGCGTTCGTCACCGCCACCGCATCGAGATCCGACAGCACCACGCCGCTCTCGGACAACGCCGCCTCGACAACCGGACGGATCGAGCGCAGGTGCTCCCGCGCCGCCAGCTCCGGCACCACGCCGCCATAGCCGGCGTGCAGCGTCACCTGCGAGGCCACCGCGTTGCCCAGCACCGCCGTGCCGTCGCGCACCACCGCCGCCGCCGTCTCGTCACAACTGGTCTCGATGCCCAGGATCGTCATGCCATCCACGCCGTCGTTACCTGCATCACGCCCCCCCCGCCACAGCCTCGCCGCAGACGACGGAATATAGCCGCCGGAACCGCCCCGGCCCCGCCGTCGCGCTCGGTTTTTCTGCGCCCGACGGCTTGACTTCGCCCCGATGCGCCCTACCGTATGCACCCGTTGCCGCAAGGCATCGGACACTGCCGTGGTAGGGTACCGAAGTGGCCAAACGGGGCAGACTGTAAATCTGCTGGCAATGCCTTCCTTGGTTCGAATCCAAGCCCTACCACCACCTCCTAGATAGCTCAAAGACAGGCCGTTATCTCCTGATCGGGTATGGCGGCCTGTCTTTCTGTTTTTGCCTCGTGTCGTGTTTCCGGAAGCCCCAAAAGGGCACAAAAGGGCACAAAAAGGGCGCAAAAAGGGCGCAAAAAGGGCGCAAGGCTTCCGTCCTCTCCTGAACGGAATCGAAGTCGGTATCGGCAACGCGATGGGGATCGATTCGACTCCGGTGCGGTGATCGCGATGTCGACAGCACCGGCCGCGGCGGGGACGCGCGAACGGCGTTGACAGTGTTCTCGTGCCCCCCATCGCCATCGGTCCCCGGGCGTTCCCTGAGTCCCCGGTGTCCCATTCCTCAGCACATCGCCGTGGTCGGTCCGTGGACGCCTTCGCGTCTGTGGCCCTTCCGGCGGCCGGCGGGGCTGACAACGAAAAGCCCCGCAGGGCCGGGGGCCTTGCGGGGCTGTTGCGATGGTGGGCGATGCAGAACTCGAATCTGCGACCTCTTGCGTGTCGAGCAAGCGCTCTAACCAACTGAGCTAATC
>JAGVUW010000564.1 GCA_019136035.1 Verrucomicrobiota bacterium
GACCTCGCCGCGCGCCTCGACGGCTGGGTCGAGGCGAACCGCGAGCGCATCATCGGCCTGGCCCAGGACCTGGTCCGCATCCCCTCGGAGAACCACCCGCCGCACGGCGCCGAGGCGGCGGCGCAGGCCTGTCTGGCCGAGGCACTGCGTCAGGCCGGCCTGCCGGCCGAGCTCTACGACATCGCCACGGTCCCCGGCCTGGAGGAGCATCCCCTGCGCCACCCCGGGGTCGATTGCCGCGGCCGGCCGAATGTCGCCCTGAAGCTGCCTGGGCGGCGGCCGGCCGAGGCGCGCAGCCTGGTACTCAGCGGCCACATGGACACCGTCCCCGCCGGCGAGGCGGCCCTCTGGGACGAATCGCCGACCAGCGGCAGCCGCCGCGACGGCCGCCTGTACGGCCGCGGCGCCTACGACATGAAGGCCGGCGTCGCTGCCAACGCGGCGGTGGCGATGATGCTGCACGACCTCGGCATCGAGCTGGATGGCGACCTGACTGTGGAGAGCGTCGTCGACGAGGAATTCGCCGGCGGCCATGGCACCATCGCGGCGCGGCTGCACTCCGGCGGCGCCGACGCGGTGCTCCTGCCCGAGCCCTCGAATCTGGTGCCGTACCGGGCCCACCGCGGCCTGCGGGTGGCCCAGCTTAGCATCGCCGGCACCGGCGGCGTCACCTTCGCCGGCGACACCCTGCGGCCGGCCGTACACGACCTCCCGGCGCTGATCCAGGGCATCATCGCCTTCGGTGAGAGCCGTCAGCGCGGCGGGGCGATCCCGGAGGCCTATGCGCACAACCCCCGGCCGGCCAACTGGATGATCACCAAGGTCCGCGCCAACGACTGGCGTGACGACGCCCGCCTGGCCGTCCCCGAGAGTGCCCACGTCGAGCTCTTCTGGGAGGCCATGCCCGGCGAGACCCAGGCGGCCATCGAGGCCGAGTTCGAGGCCTGGCTCGATGACTTCCGGCAGCGCACCGGCATCGCCGTCAGCCACCGCTACTGGCTGCGCTGGATGGACGGCTACCAACTGCGCCCGGACCACCCCCTGGCGCGCAGCGCCGAGTGCCACACCGCGGCCGTCACCGGCCGGGCTCAGGATGCCGTCGGGGCGCCATTCCCCTGTGACCTCTTCCTCTTCGACCGCCTCGGCGTACCGGCCGGCATCATCCTCGGGCCCGCCGGCAACAACGCCCACACCGCCAACGAGTGGGTCGACACCGAGAGCCTCCTGAAGGTGGTGCGCATCTACGGCCGCATCGCCTGCGACTGGTGCCGCCAGCCGAAGCAGGCCTGACGGCGGCTGAAGACGGGGGAGGGGATCGGGAGGTCTCTCGCCAAGCCGCCAAGATCGCCAAGGGGAGAGGGTGAGAGGGCGAGTACGCCCGTGCGTCGGTGCGTCGGTAGTCGGTGGTCTGTAGTCGGTGGCCCGGAGTCGGCGCCACGAGCCGAGTGGCGCTCCCCCCCGGGCGCCGTTGGCGCCCCCTGTAGTGGCGGCTGTCCTCAGCCGCTCTGATGGGCGCCGTTCCCCGGCGCCGGCGGTCGCGCTCGGCTCGCGCGACCACCTTGCCACGTCGGTGACCTGGCTCGTGTGGAACACCGCATCGTTTTTCTGTCGAGGCCGTTGCGGCTCGTGGACGCGTTCGCGTCTGTGGACACTCGCGCTCCAGCGCACAGGGCGATCCGGATGATCCGGCCCTCACGGCACGGTCAGGGCCTGGCCCAGGCGGGTGAACAGCAGGATGGTCCGCACCGCCTCGCGCTCGAGGCCGCAGAGCCGTGCCGCGGCGCGGGCGTAGTCGGCCATCTGGCCGTGGTATCCCGCGGCGGCCTTCCGCATGGCCTCGTCGTCGGTGACGCGGTTGCTCTTGTAGTCGAGGATGGTCGCCCGGACCGGCCGGCCGGTCGCGGCATCGCGCTCGAGCACCAGGCGGTCGAAGCGGCCGCTGACGAGCTGGGCGCCGTCGCGGTCGTCGAGCCTGAGGTTGAAGGGCGCCTCGCGCCAGACCTCGCAGGGCCCCGCCGGGCGCCGCAGCAGCGCGCGCACGCCGGGATTGCGCAGGCAGGCGCGGCACTGCGCCTCGACGTCGTCCAGGAGTGCCGCCGACTCGGGCGACTCCTGTCGCCAGGCGGCGATGAGGGCCTCCAGGTCGGCGTCCTCAATCCACTCGATGCGCTCGAAGAGCCGATGCAGTGCCGACCCGAAGGCGCGCACGTCGCCGGATTCGGCCTTGAAGAGCCAGGGCGCCGGGAGGGTCTGGACATCGTCCTGCTCCTTCGAGGGCTCGTGGCGCGCCACGGCGGCCTCGGCGTCGAGGCGCAGGGCCGGGAGCCGCCGGGGGGCCTCGGCCGCCTCATCGTCGCGCGGCGCGACGGCGCGGTGCCAGTTCGGGTCGCCGACGGCGGCCAGGCAGGTCAGCCCGGCCGGGCTGGCCGCGATCGCCTCGGCCGACGGCGCGCCGAGCGCGGCGAGGCGTTCGCGCAGGAGGTCGGCCTCGCGCACCGCGCTCGCGTTCGCCTTCGCCTCGGGGATCAGCATGTACAGCGCCCGCTCGGCCCGCGTCAGGGCGACGTAGAGCACGCAGAGCTGACTGAAGTTCGCCTCGGCGCGGTACGCCTCGAGGACCTCCAGCGGCGACCCGCCGGCGGCCTCGCGCGGCGCTGTCGACGGCGGCTGAAGCACCCATCCGCCATCCGGATCGGCCAGGAGGTCCGGATCGCCCGGCTTGGCGAAACTCCCGCGCGACGACGGCGACAGGGGCACCACCACCATGCCGAAGCCGAGGCCCTTGGACTGGTGGATGGTCATCACCCGCACCGCACCCGCCTGCGGCAGGGTCGAGACCTGGAAGGCCTCG
>JAGVUW010000820.1 GCA_019136035.1 Verrucomicrobiota bacterium
TGGCGGCGGTGGGCTCCATCATCGCGAGCATCCTGGACTAGGGGAAGAGAGCATCAGCGCCATGGCCACCGTCACCGCCATCGCCAGCGCCGTCGCCGCCCGGCTCAATGCGGCTGCCTTCGCGCAGCCGTTCACCGCCGAAGTCGTCTTCCGGCCGATCTTCGACCTGAAGAACCTCCGCGATCTGAAGGTCTCGGTGGTGCCGCGGGCGGTCAGCTTCGGCGTCGCGGGCCGCGGGGCGCTGTCGCGGCAGGTCCAGGTCGACATCGGCATCCAGCGCAGGCTCGCCGATGAGTCGGAGATCGGGGCGCTGCTCGATCTGGTCGAGGAGGTCACCCAGTGCTTCGGCATCGGCGGGCGGCTCCCGGACTGCGCCGGGGCCGTCTGCACAGCGATCGAGAACGAGCCGGTCTACGCCCCTGAGCACATCGAGCAGTACCGGCAGTTCACCAGCGTCGTCACACTCACGTTCGAGGTTGTCCGATGAACAGCGTGATCATGCGCCGCATCGCCGTCACGGCCGACTACCGGCCGCTCGCGCCCGGGCGCCTGGCGGGCTCCTTCGAGATCAGCGCTGTCCCCGGCAACGCGGCCGCGGTGTTCTTCCAGGGCGACGACGGGAGTGATGTCGCCTGGGTGCCCGGCGAGTACCACCTCTTCGAGGGCATCGACCTCGCGCGGCTGTCCGTGAAGGGCACCCCCGGCGATGCGGTCACGATCATCGGAGGGACCTGGTGATGGGGTACCGGAGCACAGGAGGTGCGGCGCTCTCGAATGCGCTGCCGCAGGCGCCGGGTGCGGCCGCAGCGGCCGGCGCGGCCGCGGAGGCGTCCCGGGCGGATCACGTCCACGCGCTGCCGAAGCTCGACGGCCTGCTCGCCCCTGACGACGGCACCGATCTGGACGTGTCGACCGCCAGGCACGGCCTCGTTCCGAAGGCACCCGCCGACCCGTCCAGGTTCCTGCGCGGCGACGGCACCTGGGCTGTTCCGGTGTCGGGCGGCGGTGTCTCCATCGGGCTGGTTCTGGCCCTGGCAGGAGAGTGATCCCCATGGCGGAAGTCTTCAGAAACGCACGGCAGCCGGTCGGCACAGCGCCGACGCCCGCCTACACCTGTCCGGCCGCGACCCGGGCGGTGGTGATCGGCTGCCAGGTCGCGAATGTCGACGGCGTGAATGCCGCCGACCTCTCGCTCGCCTGGACCGACGCCAGCGCCGGTGACGCGGTGACGCACCTCTGTCGGACGGTGCCCGTGCCGCCCGATGCGGCCTTCTCGCCCATCAGCGGCCGGCTGGTCCTGGAGGCCGGCGACCGGTTGGAGGCGTCGGCCAGCGCGGCCGGCGATCTGGAGCTCTCGCTCAGCGTACTGGAGCTCTCGTAATGGCCGGCTGGATCACCACAGACCCGGCGCTGAAGGGTGCGCCCGGCGGACTGCACTGCGCCGCGGCGGCCGCGGCCAGTCCCTGGCTGGCGCGCGGCGGGCGGCTCTTCGTGGCGGGCGATCGCGCGATCGAGTGCTTTGCGGTGCAGGGCGAGACTGCCCGCCGGGTGCCGCTGCCCATACAGACCCTGCCCGGCGAGATCACCGATGCCGCGTACGGCAACGGGAACGGCTGCATCGGCGTATCGCCCGACGGGCGGCTGCTGGCCGTCACCCTGACGCTGTCTCCGTTCATGGCCGTGTACGACACGGCCTCGTGGCGCCCGGTCGCACCGCCGGGCGTCCTGCCGGCCGGCAAGGGCTACAGCCTGGCGTTCTCGCCGGACGGCACGCTGCTGGCCGTCACGCATGACAAGGCGCCGGGGTTCTCGGTCTATGACACGGGGTCACTGTCGAGGCTTGACAGTCCGGCCACGGTGCCCCCGGGTGCCGGCGGCGGCGTGTGCTGGAGCCCCGACGGCACGAAGCTGGCCATCGGGTGCTCGGGTTCGCCGTACCTGATCGTCTACCGGGTCAGCGACTGGACTGTCCTCTACAGCGGTGCGGGGGACCTCTCCGGCACCGCCCAGGTGGCGGCCTGGTCTCCGGACGGCCTGTACCTGGCAGTCAGCACGGGCACGTCGCTGCGCGTCTACACCGCGGCAACGTGGGCCAGTGTCGTCCCCGGCATCGCCGCGGGCAACCGCTGCTGCGTGTGGGCGCGGGACTCGGCGCGGCTCTACACCGCCCAGCAGGGCGCGATCACCTATACCGAGCCGGGAACATGGGGCTCGACGACGCTCCGGACGGGGCTGAACACCACGTCGAAGCCGGCGTCGATCTCTCCTGACGGGTCCCTGATGACGGTGCTGCACCCGGTGGCTCCCTATGTCGGGCTGCTCCGCATCGCGGACGCCGCGCTGCCTGAGTTCCCCTCGGCCCTCCTTTCTGTGTCCCGTGCGGCCTTCTGGCACGCCTTCCCGAGGTCCTGACCATGAACTTCTGCGAGGTTCGCGACAGCGAGGCGGTGCGGGGCCCCTGCGGCCTGCCGGGGCGGCTGCGCCTGCCCGACGGGTCGACCAGGACCGACCTGGCGGCGCTGCCGGCCGGGGAGCTGCGGGCGCTTGGCTGGTGGCCTGTCGTGGAGACGCGGCCGGCGCTTTCGGGGCCGACGGAGGGCTACGGGACGCCGGCGCTTGCGGTGGACGCGGCGGCCGGTGTGGTGCGGGCAGTGTACCCGGCGGTCGCGCTGCCCGACCCGATGCTGTCGGCCGAGCTGAGCAAGCTGCGGCTGCGGCGGGCGCTGCGGGCGCGCGGCCTGGAGCCGGTTCTCGAGGCCCTCCTGGAGTCCGGCGGCACAGCTGCCGCCGACTGGGCCGACGCGGTGACTCTGAGGATGGACGACCCGCTGCTGGCAGCGCTGCTGC
>JAGVUW010000112.1 GCA_019136035.1 Verrucomicrobiota bacterium
CTCCAGTCGGTCGGCACGGTCGACGTCCGGGTGCAGCGGCCCGGCAGGTTTCTGGCGACGTCGGATTCGGCAGGAACCGTGTCCATCGTGTCGGGGGTCGAGGGCCGTGTGCAGATCTACCGTGAGCCCGGGGATCTCGTTGGCGAGGCGAGCGGGTTGGAGCCGACCATCGAGGGCATGGTCGATGGCTTAGCGAGGGATTTCGATCTGAACGCTCCCCTGGCCGACCTGTGGGTCAGTGACCCCTATGCGAGCTTCATGACCGGCTGTCTGGGAGGCCGCTACGTGGGCACGGCTGTGGTCAACGGCAGTCCCTGCCACCACCTGGCCTATCGGGCCGGGAGCCTGGACTGGCAGATCTGGGTCGATGCGGGGGCTTCGCCTGTTCCGCGGCGCCTTGTCATCACCTACCTCGATATCGCGCTGGCGCCGCAGTTGACGGTCACGGATATGGACTGGTCGTTCCCGGAGTCGCTGCCTCCCGAGGCGTTCGAGCTGGCGCCGCCCGCGAGTGCGAGACGAGTGGAAATGAAGGCGTTCGTCGAGGCCATGCGTCCGTAGCCTGACCTGTTCACGCGCCGTGCGGCCGTGACACGGTCCGTTCAGGCGGCTGAGAGTGGCACTGAGGCTGCTGTTGTCGATGCGCAGGGCACGATCATCATGAAACTGCATCGCACTTCTCCCGTCGGCGCGGTCCTGGCCGTCGCTCTGATGGTTTCCCTTGTCTGGTTCTCACCCAAGGCGTTCTCTCAGGACGACAAGGACGACCGGCGCGACGGCGCGAGGACGACGGACCATGAGATCCGGCATGGCTACACCAGGACGACAGACCGTGCCGTCAGGCATGGCTACGATACCAAGACAGACCGTGAGATCCGGCACGGCTACGACAGGAAGACGGATCGGCGGATTCGCCATGGCTCCACCAGGAAGACCGACAACCGAATCCGGCATGGCTACACGTCTGGCACCGACTCGGCCATCCGGCATGGCTACAGCGGGTGATCTGCGCTCACCGCGGGTTGCCGTTGAGCGAGGATTCCGACGATGACCGATGGCAAGGACCCTCTCGGCACGTATGTCGCCGTGGCGCAGTCGGCGATGGATCACGAGCTGGTTCGCAGCGATCGGCGGCGCGTGCTGGCTCTCATCGGGCTGCTGGTCTTCTTCCTGGTTGTGATGGTGTCGATCCGCAGCCTGCCGCAGGTGATCCGCGCCGACTTCCGTTCCCGGGCCATGGCCGCCTTTGTGCCCATGGTGGCCGTGGTGGTCGTGTATCTGGCCTACGAGGTGGGAGTGCTGGCGTGGCTCAGCCGCCTGTCGCGTGAGCGACGGTCGGCCCCGGCGGCGTTCCGCTACACCCACACCCTGATTGAGATCAGTCTGCCCACGGCGACCCTTCTTGCTGTCTCACCGGCGCTGGGCGGTCTGCCGACGCTGATTGGCGCGGTACCGTTCGTCTACTTCCCATTTCTCTGCCTTGCCGCTCTGAGTCTGAACTACCGTCTGTGCGTCTTTGCGGGAGCCGCCGCGGCCGCCGAGTTCACCGCGGTCAGCCTGGCGCTGATTCGGATGGATGTCCTGCCGTTGGAGGCCGAGTCGCCGGTTCTGGCCATGGTGCGTTCGCCGCACCAGTGGCTCGTCAAGGGCGGCATTCTCCTGGCGACCGGCTTCATTGCCGGCTTTGTGGCGCGGCAGATCCGCTGCCAACTGGCCAGCGCGCTGCGGACCTTGGAAGAGAGGGACCGCGCCGTGAGCATCTTCGGGCAGCACGTCTCGCCACAGGTGGCGGATCTCCTGCTGAAACAGCCGTTGGATTCCGCGGCGCAGGAACGCCACGTCTGTGTGATGTTCTTCGATATCCGCGACTTCAGCAGCCTCGCCAACCAGCGCCCCCCCGGGGAGGTCATGGAGTACCTCAACGTGCTCTTCAGTGCCATTATCCCGATCGTCAATGAGCATCAGGGCATCATCAACAAATTCCTGGGCGACGGTTTCATGGCGGTGTTCGGTGCCCCCGTGGCGGACGGCGAGCAGTGCCGTCACGCGGTCGATGCGGCGCAGGCGATTCTCGCCTGTGTGGACCAGCTGAACCGTGCGCAGAGCATCCCGGCCACGCTCGTGGGCATCGGCCTTCACCAAGGCGTGGCCCTCACCGGGAATGTGGGCGGTGGGAAGCGCAAGGAGTACACCGTCATCGGCGACGTGGTCAATGTCGCCGCCCGTATCGAGCAGGCGACCAAGCAGTTCCGCGCGTCGCTGCTGGTCTCGGAGGCGGTCGCGCAGAGCATCCGCGACCCCGCGGCCGTCGACCTGGGGCCGGTCGAGCTCAAAGGCCAGGCGGCGCCGCTGAGGCTATACCGGCTGGCCTGAATCGCGGGGCCGGGGGGGCGCGACCCTGCCACCGGGCCGTCGAGCGCGACGTTTCGCCGTGGTGTATCCGGCGCCGCCGCGCCAGTCGTTTCCCGGGCGCTGGCGGCGCCCGGGAAGTCCACGGACGGCGCCGTGGACCTACTTGCCGTGCGCCGGCGTGTCGGCGCGCAGGGACGATCGCGGGTTGGCGCGCGCGGTCTTGTCGCAGGCCTTCAGTCTGCGATGCGTAACATCCGATTTCCCACGGCGTTTCCCTGGGCTGACGAAGGATGCCCTAAGTCCCGTCTTTCGCTCTGCGGCCACCGCCTGGCCGACGGGGATGCCGTGCACCCCCAGACACCCCCGGAACGGGGCGCATGTCCGTTCCGTAGGGTAGTGTCCTCGGTGCTGGCCGTGCGCCGTGGGGTTCGTCAAGCTGGGGCACTGTGGGGGAAGAGCAGATGCCAGCGGCCGTTACGGTGGA
>JAGVUW010000105.1 GCA_019136035.1 Verrucomicrobiota bacterium
GCCGAGGTCGTGCCCGAAGGCCGGCAGGACGCACGACTTGGCGCCGCGGTGCGCGAAGTCGATGGCGCCGATGCCCTGGACCTCGCTGCAGACGCGCACGCAGTCGCCGCAGAGGACGCACTTATTCGGGTCGCGGATGAGGCTCGGGTTGCGGTCGTCGATGGGATCGGCGCGCTGGACGCTCTTGAAGCGGACCCTATCGACGCCGAGGCGCCGGGCCAGGTCGAGGAGCTTGCAGGCGGCGCTCTTGCTGCAGGTGGTGCAGCCCTGGTGGTGGTTGGCGAGGAGCAGCTCAATGGTGATGCGGCGCATCTCGCGGATCTCGGCGGTGTTGGTACGCACGACCATGCCCGCCTCGGGCGGCGTCGAGCAGCTCGCCACGATGCCGCGGCCCTCGATGTCGACCAGGCAGAGTCGGCAGGCGCCGTAGACGCTCAGCTCGGAGTGGTAGCAGAAGGTCGGGATCTCGATGCCGGCCTTGCGGGCCAGCTCGAGGACATTGCGCTCGCCCTCGATCGCGACCGGGCGGCCGTCAAGCATCAGGGTCTTGGTCATCATCGGTCACACCCCCGTAATGGCGTTGAACTTGCAGACCTTGGCACAGGCGCCGCAGCGGATGCAGCGCGAGGGGTCGATGCGGTGCGCCTGCTTGCGCTCGCCCGTGATGGCGCCGACCGGGCAGGTGCGGGTGCAGAGGGTACAGCCCTTGCACTTGGCCGGGTCGATCGCCGGCGGCACGAGGGCCTTGCAGCGCCGCGTCGGGCAGGTCTTGTGCAGGACGTGCGCCTCGTACTCGGCGCGGAAGTAACGCAAGGTCGAGAGGACCGGATTCGGGGCCGTCTTGCCGAGGCCGCAGAGGGAGCCCTTGCTGACGGCCTTGGCGAGGCTCTCGAGGAGGTCGAGGGTGCCCTCGTCGGCGCGGCCGGCGATGATGTCGTCGAGCAGGGCCAGCATCTGCTTGGTGCCCTCGCGGCAGAGCACGCACTTGCCGCAGGACTCGTTCTGGGTGAACTGCATGAAGAAGCGGGCGATCTGGACCATGCAGGTATTCTGGTTCATCACCACCATGCCGCCCGAGCCGATCATGGCGCCGACGCTGCGCAGGCTGTCGTAGTCCAGCGGCAGGTCGAGGTGGTCGACGGTCAGGCAGCCCCCCGAGGGCCCGCCGATCTGCACCGCCTTCAGCTCGGAGCCGTTCAGGACGCCCTTGTCGTCGATGACGCCGCCGCCGACGTCGAAGACGACGTGGCGCAGGGTCGCGCCCATCGGCACCTCGATCAGGCCGGTGTTGGCCACATGACCGGTCAGGGCGAAGGTCTTCGTGCCCGGGCTGGCCTTGGTGCCGAGAGCCCGGAAGGCCTCAACGCCGCGCGTCAGGATGTGCGGCACCGTCGCCAGGGTCTCGACGTTGTTGATCACCGTCGGCTTGCCCCAGAGGCCCGACTGCGCCGGGAAGGGCGGCTTCGGCGACGGCATGCCGCGGCGGCCCTCGATCGAGGCCATCAGCGCCGTCTCTTCACCGCAGACGAAGGCGCCGGCGCCCTCCATGACATGGCAGGTCAGTGCCTCGCCCGTCCCGAAGAGGTCCTTGCCCAGATAGCCGCCGGCCGTGGCGTCTTCGACAGCGCGGCGCAGGCGCTTCACCGCCAGGGGATACTCGGTACGGACGTAGAGGTACGCCTCGTCGGCGCCCACGGCCCGCGCCGCGATCATGACGCCCTCGATGACGCGGTGCGGGTTGCCCTCCATGACCGAGCGGTCCATGAAGGCGCCCGGGTCGCCTTCGTCGCCGTTGCAGATGACGTACTTCTTCGGTCCCGGCTGCTGGCGGGTGAGCTCCCACTTACGGCCGGTGGGGAAACCGCCGCCGCCGCGCCCGCGCAGGCCGCTGGCGATCATCTCCTTGCAGACCTGCTCAGCGGTCATGGCGGTGTAGGCCCGCCGCGCCGCTGCGTAGCCGCCCTCGGCGACGTACTCGGCGAGGTTCTCGGGGTCGATGCGGCCGCACTGGTCCAGGACATCGCGGTGCTGGCGGGTGTAGAAGGGTATCTCATCGGTGCCGCGGCAGTGCCGGCCGGTGGCCGGGTCGCGGTAGAGCAGGCGCTCGACCAGGCCGCGGCCCACCAGCGACGTGGCCACGATCTCCTTGGCGTCGGCAGCGGTGACCTTGCAGTAGAGGATGTTCTCGGGCAGCACTGTCACCAGCGGCCCCATCTGGCAGAAGCCCTGGCAGCCGCTGCAGGTGAAGTGCACCCCGATCTCGTCGCTCGCCAGGGGCGTGCTGTGGTCGCGGTGATCGACAATCTTCAGACCCGCCGCGCGGCCTTCGCGCAGGAGAGCCTCGAATACCCCCAGGGAGCCGTTCGCCACACAGCCCGTGCCCGCACAGATGATGACACGCCGAACCGCGCCGTTAGCCTTTGCATCACTCATTTCACGCCCTCCTCTGCCAGAATGCCCTCCAGAACCGCGACCGCCTTGTCCGGGGTCATCTGGCCATGGACGGCGTCGTCAATCACCAGCACCGGCGCCAAGCCGCAGGCGCCCAGGCACGACACGGTCTCGACCGTCACCAGCAGATCCGGCGTCGTGTCCTGGCCCTCGGGCAGCTTCAGGCGCCGACGCAGGGCGTCCAGGATGTCGATCGAGCCGCGGACGTGACAGGCCGTGCCATCACAGAGACGGACCACGTGCTTGCCCTTGGGCTTGAGCGTGAAGTGCGCATAGAAGGTCGCCACCCCGAAGACGCGCGCCGGCGGCAGATCCAGCGCCGTCGCCACGAAGGTCAGAATCGCCTCGGGGAGATAGCGGTACTCTTCCTGCACTGCCTGCAGGATCGGGATCAGCTTGGCCGGGTCTCGGCCGAAACGATCCAGGATCCCGCAGACCTTGCCGAACTGCGCCGCGGCTGGCATGGTCGTTTCCATCTGCGTCATCTGCCTTTCCTGCTTGTGCCCCGAGCCCGTCACTCGCGCTCGTCCGTATCGACATTCAGACCGGCCAGACGCCGTGAGATCACGGCCAGGGTCCCGGCCAGGTCCTCGTTCTCCACAATGATCTCCGGCGGCATCTCCAGCCGCACCGGAGCGAAGTTCCAGATCGCCCGAATGCCGCCCGCCACCATGCGGTCGGCCACCGCCTGCGCCGTCCGCGCCCCCACCGTGATGATGCCAATCCCGATGTGCATCCGCTGCGCCAGGTCGGTCATCTTGTCGATGTGAAGAATGCGCTTGCCGTGGACCTCGGTGCC
>JAGVUW010000711.1 GCA_019136035.1 Verrucomicrobiota bacterium
GTCGATCTCCCGTGGTACATCGGATCTCCAGTCACTGGCCGGCAGCGGCCAGCGACGGACGATCCGATGGCGTCAGCCCAGGAGCGACCGCACCGTCGACAGCAGAACACTCGGCGGGAAGGGCTTATGGACGTAGGCCATGCCCTCGAAACCCTGCAGGAGCCCCTCGGCTTCGGCGTCCGACAGGCCGCCCCAGAGCAGCACCGGGACCCCAGGCGCCGCCGCACGCAACGACCGCAGCACCGCCGCCGCACGCCGACCCGGGCGGTCGGCGTCCATCAGTACCAGCCGCAGCCCCGGGGCGCCGGCCGCCGCACCCGCCAGGGCCGCCTCCCAGTCGGCCGCGGCACGGACCTCGAGGCCATGCCGACCCAGGATCTTGCGCACCAGCGAGACGATCAGGGGTTCGTCGTCGACGACCACCGCGAGGCCCTCCCAAGGCCCCGCCAGGGCCGCGGGGGCGCTCTCCGCGCCCGGCCCCGTCATGGCGTGCCCATTCAGCGGCAGGAGGACCTCGACCGTACTGCCGCGGCCTTCCTGGCTGCGCAGCGAGATGGCGCCGCCGTGACCCCGCACCATCCCCAGGACGCTGGCCAGGCCCAGGCCGCGACCGGCGAACTTGGTGCTGAAGAACGGCTCGAACACCCGCGGCAGGGTCTCGGCCCGCGGCCGTTGTCGACGACCCGGATCATGGCGTACTCGCCGGCCGGCAGTTCGGCGGTTGCCGAGCCCTGCGTGAAAACCGCCGGCACCTCGAACGTCACCGGCAGCGCCGCGACCCGCACCCGGCCGCCGGCGCCGGGCAGCGCCTCCGCGGCGTTGGTCACCAGGCTGATGACCACCTGGCGCAGCTCCGGCGCCACGCCCTGCACCAGCAACGGCCGCCGCCACGGCTGGACCTCGACCTGGCCCGCCTCGCCGGTGACCGCCTCCAGAAGCGGCTTCATCTCGAGCAGCAGCCGCGACAGATCCACCGTCGCCGGATGGCGGCGGCCCTGCCCGGAGTAGGTCAGCATCTGCGCCGTGACCCGGCCGGCACGCTGGGCCGCCGCCTGGACCTCCTGCAGCATCGGCGTCAGCGTCGACCCCGCCGGGAGCTCGGCCATCGCCATCGAGACATTCCCGAGGATGCCGGTCAGGAGGTTGTTGAACTCGTGGGCAACGCCGCCGGCCAGGATCTCGAGGCTCTCGGCTCGCTGCGCCTCCTGCACACGCCACTCGAGCGACTGGCGCTCGCGCTGCTCCTCGGCCAGGCGCTGACGCACCATCGCGCTGCGCAGCACCCGCCACAGCCGACTGGCATCGGCCGTGTCCGCCGCCAGGCAGTCCTGCGCCCCCGCCGACACCGCCTCGAGGCCATCCGCCTCGGCGAGTGACGCTGCCAAGAGCACCACCGGCACCTGCGGCCAGCGGGAACGCAACGAGCGCACTGCCGCCACGAGGGCGCCGCCCGACGCGGGCATCGCCACCAGAACCGCGTCAATGCCGCCCGCCGTGAGCTGCTCGTGACCCACCGACAGCGTCGGGACCACGACAATGTCGTGGCCCGGCGGCACCGCCGCGCGCACCACGGCGCGCCATGCGTCCGCCGCAAGGCCGTCGGCCTCGATCAGCAGAAGCCGCATCGAACGGCCGCTCGAAGAGACATCCTCAGGCATGGTCGGTACTGCCTGCCCCGTGGTCCTTAATCAAAAACGCCGTCCTGGTCCGGATCCCGACCAGAACGGCGCTGTGTACTCAGACTCTCCTGCCCGTCGGCCGGATCAGGGGGTGCCGCTCGGACTGAGCGGCGTCGCAAACAGCCGATCGCCGGGCACGAAGGGCAACAGGGGCTTGCCCTCGAGCATGCCGGCGTCGGTCACCGCCGCCACAATGGCCAGGGCCCCGAGGCGCTGGGCCTCCAGAAGCGCCGTGCGCTGCTCGTCGGTCAGACCCGGGAGCTGCGACTGCGCAAAGGCGCTGGACTCGGACTGCACCGCCGCCATCAAGGCACTGGCATCCGCGTTCGGGACCACGGCGGCGCCGGCCACATACACCGGCTGCGAACCGGCCGAGAGGACCTGGTTGCCCACGGTCGCCGAGCCGCTGTCCACCGCCACCGCCACGAAGCGGTCGATGTAGCGCAACGGCACCGCCACCCGCACCGTCGACCCCGCCGCCACCGTGATGCGGTGACGGTCACCCAGAACCAAAGTCAGCGGCGCGTCCTTTGCCGTGACCGTCAGCATCGTGCTCTCCTGACCGACGGTGCGCGACAGGGTCATGCCGGCGTTCGCCGCCAGCGAGGCCACACTGCCTTCCGGGGCGATGAACTCGACCTCGCCCTGGGCGACGTCGACCGTGGCCACAAGCTGGCCGTCGGCGCCGAGGACATACGCCACCGTGAAGGTCGTGCCGCGCGCCACCACCTTGCCAGCCGGACAGGCGACGACGTACACCTTGCCCGCGGGCCAGGCATCGAGAGTCGAGGTGACGGCGCCCTTCTCCAGGGTCACGACGCTGGTCTTGCCGCCAATGTCGGCCTTGAGCCAGGTGTCAGGATGGAGCCGGAAGCCATTCTTCTCGTCGATCGCCGCCGCCAACTGGCCATCCTGGCCAGTCCGCAGCACCGTCGCGCCCTTGAACGCGGCGCCCACCGCCACCGCGGCGAGGCTGTCCTTGCCCTTGCCCGCCTGGACATCACCACTGGCCGTGCCGATGGTGAAGTCGGCCGCCTGCGCCCCCAACACCGCCATCGCCAGAACCCACACCACCGCCAACACCGGAGTCCGTCTCGACATCATGGCCTTCCGCCCTTTCACCACGGCCCGCCGTTGCATCGGCAACGTACGAGCCCCCTTAGTCACTGCTGGGTCCCAAGAATGGCGGACCGCTCTCCGAACAACGTCCAAGACCCACTATACGACCACCTAACCCAAATGCCAATAGCTTTCGTGAGCCATTTGCGGCAAGCAGCGCGGGGAAGGACTGCCCACGGATCCCAGGGAACACACGGAGGGGAGATCGATTAGGCGGAAGAGGGGAAGAACCACGGATGGGGAAGGCGGGAGGGAACGACGACAGGACTACGGGACCACGGGACTACGGAACTGGACTACGGCCCCCCAAGCGTACGTCAGTGCGTCTGTGGCCTGTACGCCGGTGGGGGCGGACTCCCGGCTCCATGCTCCCTGCTGCCGACCTCCGGCTTCTGACCTCCGACCTCGGTGCAGGGAGCGGTGAGTCCCCGGGGGATGAACCGCGAATTGGGCGGATTGGGCGTAAGCGTCGCACCTGACCCATCTGGCGGGGGGCGGCGCTGCCGGGTTACACTATAGCCGTTCGCTGCGGGATGCGGTCTGGCGGGGGCGCGTGCGCTCGTGCCGGCCGGGCC
>JAGVUW010000013.1 GCA_019136035.1 Verrucomicrobiota bacterium
CAGCTCGAACGCCTGGCGCGCTACTGCACCTACGACAGACGAAGGCGAGAGAACTTCAACGAAAAGTGCGACCGGTGGATCGACGAATTGGCCTTAGGTTGACGCGTATGCCCTCGAGGGTGCATGGCGCGCGATCCGCGGTTCCGGGGGGCGTACTTCGCACGCCCCCCGGCTTTCGATCTGGCACCCCTTCGGGGTGGCCGAGGGAACGCCGCCAAGGTCTTCGAACGGCCCTGTCCTGTCGCGGCAGGCTATTGCGATGTCTGTCGCGACAGGTTACTGTCTTTACAGATGCGCCCGGCCAGGGGGGCCGGGCTCCTGGTCGGCGACGTTGGGGGCGTTCCGCGTTCTCAACGTGGGGGAGGGGGCTGTCGGTCCGGCAATCCGGGGTGCCGGCGCGGCGGGGTGATGTCCCAGGGGCTGCCTGGATGAGACTGCAGACGTCATGGCTGACCGGTCGGTGCCGCGGCGGCGGGCATGCCGTGTCGCGGCCCTTCCTCGTCCTCGCCCCGCTCCTGGCTCTGGTCCTGAGCGCGGGGGTGTGGGTTGCGGCGGCGGAGGAGCCCGCGCCGCGCCTTGTCGTCCTCTGCGACGACAACTACCCGCCCTATGTCTTCCGCGACTCATCGGGACGCCTGCAGGGCATCGTTCCCGACCAGTGGGCGCTGTGGGAACGTCAGACCGGCATGGCGGTCGAGGTGCGCGGCATGCCCTGGAGCGAGGCGCTGCGGCGCATGCAGGCAGGCCAGGGCGACGTCATCGACACCATCTTCTTCAGCGCTCGCCGGGCGCGGTCCTTCCGTTTCACGAAGCCGTATGCCCGCATCGAGGTCTCGGTCTTCACGCATCGCAGCCTCGGGACCATCGACGACGTGCGGAGCCTGCGCGGTCTCACGGTGGGCGTCAAGGCCGGCGATGTAGTGGTCGAGCGGCTCCGCAATCAGGGCGTCGACGGGCTGCGGATCTACCCCAGCTACGAGGCGATCATCCTGGCGGCCAAGGAGGACGGCCTCCTGGCCTTCTGCGTTGACCGCCCGCCGGCGATCCACTACCTCTACAAGCACGAGATCTCGCACGAGTTCCGCGAGGGTTTCGTGTTCACCGTCGGGGCCTTTCATCGCGCCGTGCGTCAGGGCCAGCCCGATCTCCTCGAGCGCGTCCAGCGCGGCTTCGACCGCATTCCGCGCCGCGACTACGAGGCGGTCGAGCGCCGTTGGCGGTCGGCGCCCCTGCGCTTTGGGCCGCTTCTCTCGCAGTGGTGGCGGTGGATCGTGGGCATCGCCGTGGGCGTCCTGGCCCTGCTTCTCGGCAACGTCATCCTGGGCTCGCGGGTGCGGGCCCGCACCCAGGACCTGCGGCAGGCCATGGAGGACCTCCGGCAGAGCCTCGACGCCCAGACCGCCGCGGATGCCGAGCTGCGCGCCTCACGGGAGTACCTCGCCACCGTCCTGGACGCCGTCAACGACGCCGTGTTCATCCACGACGGCCAGACCGGCCTCATCCTGGATGTCAACCGCCGCGCCTGCGAGATGTACGGCGTCGCCGGGCGCGAGCAGATGGTCGGCCAGACGGTCGCGGCCGGCAGCCTCGGCGTGCAGCCCTACACGGCCGAGGAGGCCTGGAGGAGGATGCAGTTGGCCCGTGCGGAGAGCCCGCAGGTCTTCGATTGGCAGGCTCGCCGTCTGGACGGGTCGCTCTTCTGGGTGGAGGTGAGCGTGCGCCACGCCTGGATCGGCGCGGCGGAGCGCTTCGTGGTCAGCGTCCGTGACATCTCCGAGCGGCATCGCGCCGAAGCGGAGCGCGGCCGGTTCCGCGAGCAGCTCGCCCATGCCCAGCGCCTCGAGTCTATCGGGCGCCTGGCCGGGAGTGTGGCCCACGACTTCAACAACAGCCTGCAGATCATCCTGGGCTATGTCGATATCCTGCTCGGCGATCTGACCCCGGAGCAGCCCATGCACGCCGAGATCGCCGCCATTCGCAAGGCTGTCCTGCGCTCCACGCACCTCACCCGGCAGCTCCAGGCCCTCGCCCGCCGTCAGGCCGCCACGCCGCAGCGCCTCGACGTCAACGCTGCCCTCAGCGGCCTTATCCCCCTCATCACCCGGCTCATCGGTGAGGTCATCCAGGTGACATGGAGCCCCGGCCAGGATGTCGGCGAGGTCCTGATCGACCCGGGCCAGCTCGACCAGGTCATCGTCAACCTCTGCACCAACGCCCGCGATGCGGTCGGGCCGACCGGTCAGATCCACCTCAGCAGCGCCGCGGTTGACCTGGCGCCCGGCCAGGCCCGGCTGATCGACGACATGCCCCCCGGGCGCTACGTGCAGATCACCGTTCGCGACAATGGCCCGGGCATACCGCCGGAAGTCCTCGAGCACGTCTTCGAGCCGTTCTTCACCACCAAGCCAGCCGGCAAGGGCACCGGCCTCGGGCTGGCCATCGTCTACGGGATCGTTAAGCAGAACGGCGGCGGCGTCCACGTCGACACGGCCCCCGGGGAGGGCACCGCCTTCGCGGTGTACCTGCCGCAACAGCCTTCACCGGCGCCCTCGGACGGCGCCTCGGGCGGCACCGCGCCCGCCTGATCCGCCCCGGGTGCCAGGCGCTGAACCGCCGCCGCCACGCCGGCCGGCGGCTCTCGCTTGAGGCCTCCGAGGAAAGCCCCGGCTGGCACCGCACCGGCGTCGGCCACGGAAAGTTCACCGTCGCGCTTGCACCGCGGCCTTGCCGAGGTATTGTATTGCCCCGTGCCCCTGTAGCTCAGTTGGTAGAGCAACTGACTCTTAATCAGTGGGTCGAAGGTTCGAGTCCTTCCGGGGGCACCAGTT
>JAGVUW010000734.1 GCA_019136035.1 Verrucomicrobiota bacterium
GAACCAGTTGCGGTACTCGTCGTTGGGGTCGGCGACGGCCACGATATCGAGGAGGTGGCTGAAGTCGCTGCGGAAGTAGAGGTACTGGTAGATTTCGCGCACCACCGACCCGACGCCGATCACGCCAACGCGGAGCTTGTCCATGACATCATTCCTCTATTGCTGCTCTCGTCCACGGCAGGCGCCCACGGTCTGGCGGGTCACCCACGAAAACCCTCTAGCCTGACCAATTCACGCGCCGCATCGCGGCGCGTGAACAGGTCACGGGCTAGCATAGCCCGGCGATGCTCGCAGGCAACCCGTCGCGCCTCATGGCGTCGCGGCCGGCGCGGTCGCGGCGGCCGGCATCTCCTGGCCGCAGAGCTCGATGAAGCGCTGGCGGATGATCAGGTCGCGCTTGGCGGCACGCTCGTCGAGGAGCCGCCGCATCGTCCGCAGCTCCGCCTCGAGGCGGTTCAGCTCGATGCGCTGATTCTGCTGGGTGTTGTCGAAGGCGCGCTCGAGCACGCCGCGGAGTTCCTCCTTGGCGCGCGTCATGGCGGCGCGCACCGCCGCGGCGTCGTCGGCGGAGCCGTCGTTGAGGGCCGCCTGGCTCTGCAGGACGAGGCGGCCGAGCATGCGGGCGCGGCTCTCGAGCAGGTCGAGGTTCAGGAGCCGCTCGAACTCGTCGGGGTTGCGCTCGCGGATGCGGTCGAGGCGCTGGAAGTGGTCCGCCAGGCGCCCGAGGTAGGCGGCGGCGTCCTCGCTGCGCCCCTGGATATGGGTGCGGATCTCGGCGTGGATGTCGGGGCTGGTGCGGCTGTAGTAGTCGAGCATGGCACCGACATCGAGGCTCGGATGGCTCGCGGCAAGGAGGTCGCGGACGGCACCCGTCAGCGCCGGCGACACGGCGGCACCATCGGCGGCCGGGGCGGCGGTCGACGGGGCGGCGGTCAGGCGGCAGGAGAGGACCATCGCGGCGACCACGACCGCCGCGAGGACACGGCCCGCACCGCGGCAGCGCCGCCCGCGCCCGGCCTCAGGCCACAGCCAGATTCGAGGGAAGCACGCATTCCCACGCATCGTCGCGCTCCCAGCCTCCGGCATCGCGGTCCTGGAGCCGAATCAGCTCCTGGCGGCGCTCTTCGATCTCGTCACGGAGGTCCAGCATGAGGTCCTGTACGAAATGCCCGGTCGCCAGGGCCGGCAGGGGCCGCGGCAGGGCGTTGCGGGCCGCGGCGGTGAGGGCGCCATCGGAGTCCGTGCTGCCGGGCGCGAGCGGCACGCGGTAGTTGCCGCCGGATGGCCCGAGCACATCCATGGCCAGGGTCAGCGACATCGGCGCCGCCGCCTCGGCCTGCGCCGACCGCAGCATCTGGCCGAAGTGCCAGGTGACGCCGGCCAGGAGGCACACCGACGCGGCCCGCCAGATCCATGCCTTGATCGGCGCGGCGCGCCGGCGGCGTTCCTGGCAGCGCCGCGCCGCCCCGAGGAGCTCGTTCAGCTCGCGGCGGCCGAGGTGCTGGCGCTGGCTCTGAGCCTGACGCTGCAGGGTCTCGAGGAGGAACTGCTCGGTGCGGCAGTCCGGGCAGGACTGGCAATGCTCACGCCAGGCCGATGCCTCGGGGCTGCCCAGGCCGGCACGCAGGGCGCGCTCACGGAGTTGCTCACACCTGCGTTTCATGCCGTCTCCACATCTGACGCAGGACCTCAACGGCACGATGCATGCGCCACAGGGCCGTGCCCTGCGGGATGTCCAGGATCTGGGCGATGTCCTTGAAGGGAACGTCGCCGTCGATGCGCAGTTCGACGACGTCGCGGAGGTCCTTGGGCAGCTCGCCGACGAACCGGCGGACGACCTCGACGTCATTGCGGTCCTGGAGCGACGACAGCGGGTCGCCGTCGTCGCGGACCTCGGGCAGGTCGGTATCCTGCTCGTGGATCTCGAACTTGCGGCGGCGGCGTTTGTCGATGGCGAGGTTGCGGGTGACGCGGAAGAGCCACGGCCCGATGCTGTCGCAGATGAGCACGCGCGGCGGCTTGTTGATCAGCTTCAGGAAGACCTCCTGGCAGACATCCTTGGCGAGGTCGACCGAGCCGAGGTAGCGCGTCGCGTAGGCAACGAGCCGGGTCTCGTAACGCACAAAGAGCTCTTCAAAGGCGGCGGTGTCGCCGTCGCGCATCCACTTGACCAGGCGCTTGTCAGTGACGCCGTCGAGGCACTGGCCGTCGGCGCGGTCCAGCACAAGGGCGCCGGCGGTCTCGTCGATGGCCACGCTGTGCTGTTCCATGTCGTGATCCTGCCGCATTGTCAGTCACCTCGCCTGGCTCTTCATGCTCCAAGACGCACGACCACAGCGCCCTATTGGAGCGCCGGCGCCGAACGGCACCGACGCCCCGCAGGCCTCACGCCCGCCAAGCTCTGTGAGGCGGGCTGTCAACGGAGCCGCAACGGCCCCGCAAGGTCCTTGGACACGCCTCAGACCTCAACGCTCCATCCGAAGACGTCGGGGGCATCGCCGACCTGCAGGGCCGTGTAGCGCCGGTAGAGCTTCTCGAGCATCGGCCCGCAGCCCTGCCGCGGCCCGACGCGTATGACCTGCTCACCGCGCACGATCTCGTTCACGGGGGTGATCACCACAGCCGTGCCGCAGGCGGCCACCTCGGCGAACTGCGGCAGCTCCTCGAAGGCCACCGGGCGGACCTCGACCGACAGGCCCTGCTCGCGAGCCACTGCCTGCAGGCCGTCGTTGGTGATGCTCGGCAGGATGCTGCTGCTGGCGGCCGTGACGTAGCGGCCGTCGTGGGTGATGGCGATGAAGTTCGACGTGCCGAACTCCTCGATGTAG
>JAGVUW010000206.1 GCA_019136035.1 Verrucomicrobiota bacterium
TCCGGCTCCTGACGGTTGTTCAGATAGGCCATCTCCAGGCAGGGGATGTCCATCGCGGGGCAGGCCAGATACCAGTTTGTCAGGTCGCCACCCAGGTAGTAGGACGGCACCGCCAGAGGCACCACGCGGCCGTTCTGCCACTCAGCGCGCAGGAAGTTGAGGTCGTTGTTGGCGACCCCAGGCACGCGCTCGCTGCCCAGGATTTCCATCAGCGTGGCCTCCAACTCGTAGGGAACCACGGCATAGATGCGGCTCAGGGGGATGGGGCCGGTCAGTTGGTAGACACGGGTGTCGTCGTTGTGAGCGGCAGCGGTGGTCCCCATCTGGCCACGCACGCAGTCGGCCAGCGTGGTGGAGTTGGTCACCGAGCCGATCTTCACGATCTCCGCCTCGATCTGGATGTACTGCCCGGCGAACAGGCCGGCAGTGCTGTCCAGGACGATGGTGGTATCACTGTCGCTGATGTTGGTCACATCATTGATGAGCGACGAAACGCCGAACCCCTGCTGGTTCTGCAGGCGACGCCGGGCCGCCAGGAACGAAGCGTGCGACAGGGCCGTGGTAGCCGTGTTGCGGTGGTTGGCGTGGTAGAGGACCGCACCGTCGTAGGTGGTATCCGTGTTGATGCCACCGGCACCCACGTTGCCGACCAGCAGGTTGAAGCGGAACAGGTTCTCCTGGTTCCGGGCGCCAGAGGCGATGCGGGCCGGGATGTCACGCAGGGCACCCAGGTCGTCGTTGACCAGCATGGTCCTGGTCACCGTGACCAGCCCACCACGGGTTCCGACGCTGTATGTCTTGGCTTCCTCGCGCGGGAACCCCAGGCTGGAGTAGCTATCGGCACTATCCGACTCGGTGACGGCCGGCAAGCCAGCGAATCCGCCCCAGAGAATGCGGGTCTGCAGTTTGAAGTTGTCAACGTCAGGATTGACGTTTACGACATCGTCCAACATGCGGGGGAACTCGCGATACTTCTGGATGACGGCCTCCTGCAGGCTGCCCGGGCGGGCACCTCCGGAACCCAGGTCCAGGTAGTCGCCGACGCCGTGCCACTGCTCGGCCAGGCGACGGATGGACCGACGCCCACCACGAACCGACCGGTAGACCTCACGCTGAGCTTCGGACAGGGTCTTGTCCGCGTCCGGGTTGTAGCCCAGGCACAGGTCCACTCCGGCCCGAACCTTCTCGGACTCCTCGATGCCGACCTGGACGCTCGGACGCGACTGTTGCACCTCGGCTTGACCTCCAGCGCTGATTGCCAGGATGTTGCGCATCTCAGCCACCGCCTCAGTCAGTTCAGTCTCGGTGAAGGCCTTGCCAGAGAACCGCTTGCGCAGGGCGTCCTGGGCCTTCTCGGGCAGCTTGCACTCGGACAGGGCGCGGCTCAGCTTGATGCCGCACAGTTCCACCTCGGCCTGCTGCTTCAGGCTCTTGCCTTCTCGCTGCCAATGATGGCGTCGAGGGCCATCATGGCGTTCTCGACGTCGCCATTGTCCAGCAGCGCGCGGACAATCTGAAGAGCGACTTCATCGCTCATCTCACGCATCGCAGCCTCGCACAGAGCCTTTCCCTCCAGGCCGTCCGCACTGCGATTGCGGCGGCGCAGGAATCCCACGATCCGACTGGTGTCCATTACGGGTTCCTCCTTCTCATCTTCCTGGGCCGCCACGAGGCGACTGAATCGCCCACCGGCTGCAGGATTGCTAACGATAGTTGTCTCATTGACCGAGTCGATAGAACGCACGATGTAACCTCTCCGACCCTCGGCCACACCAGGCACCAACTCCCCACGAGCGTCGATGCTCAGGCCAAACAGGTCTCGGCCGCTCGTGCATAGGCGGCCGTTCTGGTAGGTCTCGGACATCTTCTGCCGGGCGCGCTCGTCGACCGAGACGAACAGCGCGCGCACCTCATATTGCCCTGACTCCGCCACGGCGCCGTAGACGTCGCGCGAGAAGCCCACCACGTTCGCCCCAGGGCCGCCGTCCATGCCCTGCCGCACCTGCTCGGGCAGATGAGGCAGCGTCTGCACCTCCGGCTCCCAGCCGTGCATCGTGATGGGCGCGCCCTCGAACAACGGAAGAGCCTGCTCAAGCACCTCGCGCGGGTAGTATCGGCCGTTGCTGCTCCACCCCTCGCGGATCAGCACCACGTCCCACTCGCGCCCCTCCGGCCCAGCCTCGCCCAGGAACTCGCCGACCAGGGTCAGGCCCTCGGAACTGGACTCCCCCTCGTCCTCGCGGAAAGTCGGGCTCGCGCTGTGGATGCGCCACCGCTGCCGGCCAGAATCCTCGGTCGCCACGCAGTTATGACGGCGCCACACGTCGATGGCCTCGGGGAGCGTGTAGGGGCCACGGTGCTCCCCGCGATGCGCCACGCCCGCCACCAGGCTGGACAGGGCCCGCACCTGCGCCTCGTCCAGGGCCACGCCGTCGATGAAAAACGGCCTGTCTGCCAGGTCTCCGCTGGTCTGCGGCCCCTCCTGCACCGATGCAAGCTCGTCCATCACAGCCTCCAGACGGCCTTCTGGCAGTCTGGCCAGGAGACCACGGTCAGCACGTCGCCACGCACCGAGGCCGACCCTACGCTGCGCCCACACAGCCACGCCTCGTACCCACAGGCTCATGCTCCTGCTCGGATATGACGGAGGCCGGCTTGAGTGGCCGGCCTCGGCGAGGGATTGCCATGATGTCCTCCTACTCAGTCACGCGACCCGATGCCAGCCAGGGCTACAGCACCCGCAATCTTCTCGCTGAGCCCCGGGATGAAGTCCGCGTAGGTGCACCGACAGTTCGGATGCAGCGGCAGCTCCGGCGCGTCCCTGTCGTCGATGTCAAAGGTCTGCCCGTCATGGGGGCTGCACAGTTCACACGGCCAGTCCAGGATGTGCGCGCACAGGAATACCTTGCGCAGCCCGGCCTCGGGATAGGTGTGCGCCACCTGCTCCTGCCGCATCTGAGTCGCCAGGCTCTGCACGCGCGAAATCTCGGTCCTCGCGATGCGCTCGGCCTGATAGGACACCCGGCCGAATACAGACTCGTCACGGCTCGATAGCGGCGCCTCCAGTCGCTGCATCAGCCTGGACGGTGATTCCCCCAGCGCCACCGACGCCGCCACCTCGCGCGACACCATGTCCACCGACCGCTGCGCCAGGCCCTGAATCAGGTCCGCAGAGAAGCTCGATGCCACCTGCAGCGTCTGTGGCGCCAGGGCCGGCACGTGCAGGCCTAGACCCGCCGTCCCAGCGTCTGCGATGTCTACGCCGTTGCGGAACGAATCGGGCAGGTAGTCCGCCACCTTCTCGCCAGTCCGGGCCGCCAGCTCTGTGGCTACGTCGACCAGCGTCCGGCGCAGTTGCCCCGTCCAGTAGACGCCCCATTCGCTCCGCGATGCCTCGGACTGCCGCGCCAACTCATCCACACGGGCCACTACACGCCGCTGCATGTCGGCCACCAGGCGCCGCACGTCGCGCCGCGCTTTGCCATCCAGCTTGTCCTGGCTGGTCACCAGCTTGCGCAGCTTGGTCCGGTAGGCGTCCAGCCACTCGCGGCGCTCCTCGGGGGTCACGCAGCCTCCAGCAGGGCCTCACGCAGTCTGGACTCGGCACGCTCGTAGGCATCGGCAGCCCTGCGCTTAGCCTCAGACATCGGGTCGCTGGTCTCCTCAGGCGGCGCCGTGATGTCCTCGTTGACCAGCGCCGACGCGATGCTACAGTAGACCCGCGCCGCGTCGTTCTGTCTGATGAGGTCCGACGCCAACGCCACCGTCAGTGCCTCACCCACGCCCTTCAGGGTTCCGCCGACCAGGTCCCACGCCGTCCGGTCGGGGTCGCGGGACACGACCTCCATCACCCGCTCCTCAGCAGGAATGCGACCAACCTCGGGCACATGCTCGGCCACGTCCTGCATGGCGTAGTCCAACATCAGTTGCAGGTGCTCACGCCACTGCCGCTGCCGCTCACGCGCCGCAACCCAGACCGGCTCATCCATCACCGAGGCGCTGGCCTTGTTCACCGTGTTTGCGCTGCTGAACCAGTGCTCCGGCAGCCCCATCCCACCCCAGATGAGGAGGAAGAGGTACTGCATCAGGTCGCGGGCGTCGGCGTTCTTCAAGTCCGGCGCCATCGCCGACCACGTCTCGCCGTCGCTGTGGATGTTCAGACTGCCCGGGCGCGGTGGCCCCGACGCGCGGATTTCGTCGGCCCGGCGCTGGATTGCTTCGTCAGTCGCGTCGCGCAGGGTGATGTCCCAACAGAAGGCGTTGATGAAGCGCTGCCGCTCGCTCTGCGCATAGAGCATCTGGTCGAACTGGTCGAGCCAGTCGATTACCGGCAACAGGTCCGACACGCCACGGGTCGCCCCGGGCCGGCGGTTCAGCGCGAGGTAGAAGCACTCGCCAGAGATGCGCCCTTCGAACTCGCCCAGCTTGTGGCGCCGCGCGATGCGCAGGGTGCGAGTCTGGCGGCCACCCACCATGACGCGGGCCTGGTCGCTGAGGTGCACCGCAATCAACCGCTCGGCGTTGTTCGGGTCGGACTCGACTGACTCGATGTGGTGGGGCAGAATCAGCCCCGCCTCCCAGAGTCCGTTGACTGCGTTGGGCGCCGGCCGCACAAATAGCGTCTCTCCCAGCAGCGCAGCGTCCTTCGCTCGCTCGTGCATTCGGGCGTCCATGTCATTGATGTCCCACCAGCGGAACGCCCACTTCTCCAGTTCGGCGGCGAACTGCGGCACGTCCGTCTTGGGCCTCGGAGAGAACCCCTCACTGACGATGAGGTTCGTCCTCAGCGACATAGCCGCTTTGGCCACCGGGTTACCGGCATCCAGCCATTCTGCCGTCGACACCATACGGCGCCGCAGGCTGTCGTCCAGGTCGCGCTCTGACCGCGCGAGACTGCGCCAGGACAGGTCGGATGTGGTGGCCGACACGCTCTCCTGCAGGTAGCGCCGGGCCTCCTCGCGGAAAACCTCGTAGCGGGCTTGGCGCACGGTCTCGGCCCTGACCTGGGGGCGCGGACGGTCCACGAGGCCGCGACGCTCGGCCCAACCCACTAGGGCCTGCAGGACTGGGCTCCGCTTCTGCATCATCTCGCTCCCCAAACTCTAGACTCTCGCCGTGGCAGGTAGGCAGTGTCCGGCGTCTCAACGCGCGCACCGACGACCCGCAGGGACCTGGACTGGAACCGCAACAGTGCCTGGGTCATGGCGTCGACCTGGTCGTCGTTGACTCCGGTCGGGAACGTCGCAGCCTCCTCGACCAGGTC
>JAGVUW010000199.1 GCA_019136035.1 Verrucomicrobiota bacterium
CCCGTCGGACCGGTCAGACCAGTCGGACTCGTCGGACCCTTCAGACGGCCCCGCCGGCCGCGGCACCGACTGAAGAGGCGCCTCCGCCCGCGGCGGCCCCTGAGCCGCCCGCGGCGCCCAAGGGCCGCAATCGGCGCGCGGCGCGCCCGGCAGATGCTGCCGACCGGCCTGCCGACGCCGCAACGGACCGCCCCCCGTCACCGGCGTCGGACGAGACGCGCCGCGGCAGCGACGCCGCCCCGGCAAGGCCACGGCCGCCCGACCCGCGCCGAAAACTCATCGACGAGGAGACGCCGTTCTTCCTCGAGTGACCTCGCACCGCCAGCCAGCGGGCCTGCGGTGCCGACACGTGGTTCCACGAGCCGGGCCAGAGCCGACTGCCGTCGGCACGCCGCACCGCCTCATCAGGCGGCGGCGGGCCGCGGCGGTTCGCACCGGAATCGCAGGATGGAGTCCGCCTCCCCATGACCGCGCCCAGGAAATCCCAGACGCCCGCCGCGACCGCGTCGCCGGAGGCGCCGTCCTGCCCGGCCGCGGTGCTGGCGGCGGCGGCGCGGGCTCATGTGGCACTGCAGGAGCTCTCCCGGACGGCCGCGCTCGAGGCGGCCGGACGGGGCGACGGCGCCCTCGACGGCGCCGGGCTGAGCCTGCAGTGGCATCCCGGCAGCAGCCCGGACGACCTGGCCGAGGCGGCCTTCCGGTTCTACGCCGAGGCCATCTCCGAGGAACGCCTCTTCCGCCAGGGCCGAGTCCACTGCTACGCCTGCGGCGAGCCCGCCTGTGAGCACAGCGCCCCGCCCAGCCCGGGGGCTGTCTGCACCGGCTACGAGTCGACCGGACGGCCGCGCTGGCAGGAGTTCTTCGGCTATCTCCTGGAATTGGGCGACGAACGCGCCGACCGCCTCTTCCTCGAGCGCGCCGAGATCCTGGCCCGCGTGGTCGGCCGCAACCGCCTCATCGCCGACCAGTTGACCACCTTCGGCCGCAATGCCTTCACCTACCGCATCTGGGGCCAGGTGGTCGCGGGCTACCTGCAGGTCCGCAACACCCGCGCCGCCCTCAGCGCCCAGGTCGTCGAGGACAAGCGTCACCGCCTGCACCTTCAGGTGGTCGCCACGGACGAGCTGCGCGAGGCCCTCGCCGACGCCCCCGACGACCGCCGCTCGGCCTTCACCCGTGTCTACGACGCCCTCGCCGAAGCACGCAACCAGCTCGCCGCCCTCAACAGCGTCTGGCAGCACGGCAACCACCGCGCCGATGCCGTGACCGTCCGCGAGAGGGCCTTCGCCATCCTCCGACACCTGGCGCACTCGATCGAACAGAAGGGCCGCCAGCAGCAGCGCCGCACCAGCCACGCCGAGATGCGCGGCGGCCAGAACCGCCCCGTCCACAAGGCCTACGATGACGTCGTCGCCGCGACCGCGCAGGATTTCTACACCGACCGTTTCAAGGGCTCCACGATCGTCGCCGGACGCGCCGGACGCGTCCACGCCTTCAACGACACCGGGCGACACGTCACCAGCCTCATGCTCACCGGCGACGAGTTCAGCCGGCGCTGCGCCCGCGGCCGTTACGTCCCCTACGCCGGCGGCGACCCGGAGGCCTTCCGCGCCAGCGTCCTGGCGCGGCTCCCCGAGGCCGACGCGCCCGAGCGCTGAGCCGCCGCGGCAAGGAGGCCGCGCGAGCCGAGCGCGACCGCCGGCGCCGCCCGTGTGCCCTCCCTTGAGTCCCTTGCGTCCCTTCTCCACCTGGGCAACCGCCCGCGGGCCGTCCCAGGGCGCCCTGGCGGCCATTGTAGCGGGCTTCCGAGGGTGTATGGTACCGACCTTGGTTGAGTCGTTGTCATCCACTGCAGCCCACGGGGGATGCCGCTGCCCTGGACGATCGCGGGGCCGGCGACAGAGCGAAAGCGGAAGGTCCATGAGCAAGATCACGGCGCGGCACGTCTTCACCTCCGAGTCCGTCTCCGAAGGCCATCCGGACAAGGTCTGCGACCAGATCTCCGACGCGGTCCTCGACGCCTGCCTGGCGGTGGACGCGCAGAGCCGCGTGGCCTGCGAGACGCTGGTCACCACCGACCTGGTCGTCCTCTCGGGCGAGATCACCAGCCACGCCCGCGTCAACTGGGAAGCCCTGGCTCGCGACGTCATCCGCGAGATCGGCTACAACGACGCCGAGATCGGCTTCTCGGCCGACTCGTGCAAGGTCATGGTCTGCATCCACCCGCAGTCACCCGACATCTCCCAGGGCGTCACGGCCGACCCGCGCAGCGCCAAGGAGCAGGGCGCCGGCGACCAGGGCATGATGTTCGGCTATGCCAGCGACGAGACTCCGGAGCTGATGCCGGCGCCGATCCTCTACGCCCATGCCATCATGCGCCGCCTGGCCGAGCTGCGCCACAGCGACCCGAAGACGTACTGGTACCTGCGGCCGGACGCCAAGAGCCAGCTCTCGGTGCTCTACGAGAAGGGCCGTCCGGTACGCGTCGAGACGGTGGTGGTCTCGCACCAGCACGCGCCGACGGTCGACGATGCGACCCTGCGCACCCTGGTGGCCGATGTCACCCACGAGGTCGTGCCGGCCAGCCTGCTGCACAACGACGTCAACTACTACGTCAATCCCACCGGCCGTTTCGTCGTCGGCGGCCCGGCCGGCGACACCGGCCTGACCGGCCGCAAAATCATCGTCGATACCTACGGCGGCGTCGGCTGCCACGGCGGCGGCGCCTTCTCGGGCAAGGACCCGTCCAAGGTCGACCGCTCGGCCGCCTACATGTGCCGCTACGTCGCCAAGAACCTCGTCGCCGCCGGCCTGGCCCAAGCCGCTGAGCGTCAACGTCGACACCTTCGGCACCGGCAAGGTCGCCGAGGAGCGCATCCAGGCCCTCCTGCAGTCCGGCGAGATCTTCGACCTCCGTCCCGCCGCCATCATCGCCGAACTCGGCCTCAAAGAGCCCATGAAGAGCGGCTGGTGCTACCGCCAGACCGCCGCCTACGGCCACTTCGGCCGCGCCCAGTTCCCCTGGGAACGCACCGACAAGGCCGAGGCCCTGCGCCAGGCACTGAAGGGCTGAAGGCCATGCCTCTCGTTCTCGGACTCGGCTCGGCGCTTCTGGACCAGTTGGCCCATGTGCCTGAGGCTTTCGTACAGGCCGTGCCCGGCCAGAAGGGCGGCATGGTCCTGATCGACGACGCCGAGCGCCGGCGCCTGCAGGCGAGCCTGCCGGTACCGCCCGCGGTGGCCCCCGGCGGCTCGGCCGCCAATACCGTCGTCGGCCTGGCACGCCTCGGGCTCCCGGCGCGGCTCCTGGCCAAGGTCGGCGCCGACAGCGCCGGCGAGACCTACGGCCGCCATGCCGCCAGCGCCGGCGTCGATATCCGCAGCCTCAAACGCCACCCCAGTCTGCCCACCGGGACCTGCCTGAGTCTGATCACACCCGACGGCGAACGCACCATGCGGACCTTCCTGGGGGCCGCGGCGACTCTTGCTGTCGATGACATCACCCCCGCCGACCTGGCCGGCACCACCCACCTCCTCATCGAGGGCTACATGCTGGTCAATGCCCCCGTCGTCGAGGCGGTCCTGTGCCAGGCCCGCCTGGCCGGCTGCCGGGTCTGCCTCGACCTCGCCTCACCCGAGGTGGTCCACGGCGCCGCCGAGCGCCTGCCGGGGCTCCTGGCCGAATCGGTCGATATCGTCCTGGCCAACGAGACCGAAGCAGCCGCCTTCGCCGGCACCCGCGACCCCGAGGCGGCCCTCGGCGTGCTCGCCGGCCTCTGCGACCTGGCCGTCGTCAAGCTCGGCCCCGAGGGCGCCCTGCTGCGCCGCGGCGCCGAGCAGGTGCACGTCCCGGCCGAGCGTGTCATCGCCCGCGACACCACCGGCGCCGGCGACCTCTGGGCCGCCGGCTTCCTCTATGGGTACCTCCAGAACGCCTCCCTGAGCACCGCCGGGCGCCTCGGCGCCGCCGTCGCCAAGGAGGTCGTCCAGGTCATCGGCGCGGCCCTGCCCGAGGCCACCTGGGAGGCACTCCGCAAACGACTCGACGATCTGCGAACGCACTCCTGAGCCACCCGGCGCGGCGCCGCCAGCGCGGTCTCGCCTGCGCCTACCCGAGGACAGCACCCACCATGACGATGAGAACGGCCACGGCCTGGATCGCCCACCCCGAGCTCGCCGAGTTCGGTCGCAAGGAACTCGACATCGCCGAGAAGGAGATGCCCGGCCTGATGGCGACGCGCGCCAAGTACGGCCCCGAGAAGCCCCTGCAGGGCATCCGCATCACCGGCTCCCTGCATATGACCATCCAGACCGCGGTGCTCATCGAGACCCTGGTCGATCTCGGCGCCGACGTGCGCTGGGCCTCGTGCAACATCTTCTCCACCCAGGACCACGCCGCCGCCGCCATCGCGGCCCGCGGCATCCCCGTGTTCGCCTGGAAGGGCGAGACCCTCACCGAGTACTGGGAGTGCACCCTGCAGGCCCTGACCTGGCCCGACGGCAGCGGCCCCGACCAGATCGTCGACGACGGCGGCGACGCCACCCTGCTCATCCACCGCGGCTGCGCCGCCGAGGACAACCCCGCCATCCTGGACGAGCCCACGGACAACCCCGAACTGGGCGTCATCAACGCCCTCCTGAAGCGCCTCCTCAAGGAACGCCCGGGGCACTGGCACCGCGTCGCCAAACGCGTGCGCGGGGTCTCCGAAGAGACCACCACCGGCGTGCACCGCCTCATGCAGATGGCCGACGCCGGCGCCCTGCTCTTCCAGGCCGTCAATGTCAACGACTCGGTGACCAAGAGCAAGTTCGACAATATCTACGGCTGCCGGCACTCGCTGACCGACGGCATCAAGCGCGCCCTCGATGTC
>JAGVUW010000826.1 GCA_019136035.1 Verrucomicrobiota bacterium
TACCACTGCTGCGGGAAGGGCAGGTACGGGACCGTGCCGAACTGCCAACTGGCGAAGGAGTCGGCCTTGCAGAAGACCTTCATGCCGCGCCGGCGGATCTCCTCGATCTGCGCCGCGGTGACCTCGGCCGGGCCGACCTGGTTCAGCGAGTAGTCGCGCAGGTGGCCCTTCATGCCGTCCATCTCGAAGCTCTTGCCGTTCTCCCAGGTGCACAGCGGGGTGCAGTCGGTCGGGAGCTGCTGCACGAAGTAGCGTTTCATGTCGACATTCTGGGGCCGGAAGTCGATGTTGTACTCCCACGGCAGGATGTCGATGGCGGGATCGACGCGGTGGCACTCCTCGGCGACGATGGCGACGGCGCGCGACCACTCGCGCGCCCAGTTCTCGACGTACTCGCGGCTGGCGCCGTGGGCGCCGCCCCACTTGCCGTACCAGAAGCCCTCGGTCAGGAGCACATAGCCGCGGATGTCCGGGAACTCGCGCAGGAGGTCCTGCACCAGCCGGCGCAGACCCGCCTCGCTCTCGGGTGTGCCGGTGTACTGGTAGATGACCGGCGCGTAGACCTTGATGCCGAAGCGCGCGGCGCGGTCGATCAGGTCACGCATGCGGGCCGGGTCCTGGCGGCGCACGCGGTGCAGCAGGCGCGCGTAGAAGTCGGTCGAGGTGTCGGAGGTGGTGCGGTCGCCGTTGGGGTTGGCGTAGACCGACGCGAAGATGGCATCGAAGCCGTCGTGGACCATGTGCGACAGCAGGGCGTCAGGCCAGTCCATCCAGCCGAGCGACGAGAGGGCCATGCGGGTCTCGTAGAGGCTGTGCCGGACGACCGCCAGGTCGCGCGGCTGGTACGGCGCCTCGCGCAGATTCAGCCGCGCCTCGAGGTGGTAGAGGCCGTGCATGGCGCCGCGTTCGTCGTAGCCGCAGACCGTCCAGCACTCGGGACGCACCGCGATGGCGTAGTCCTTCGACTGCCGCAGCCCGGCGGCCTGCCCCGGGAGCTGCTCGCGCGTGCCGACGACGATGCAGGACCCCGCCGCCGCCGCGGCGGCAGTGTCGTCGGCGGCCTCGATCGTGACCTCGACCTGCATGGCAGTGGCCAGGTAGTCACGGAAGTCGTCGACCGCCTGGGCCAGGTACGGCGCACAGCGACGCGGCCGGACCAGCCGCCAGCCGCGCGACGGCAGCGCCGTCTCGGCCGCGCCCGGGCGCGCCGACGGGTCGCGCCGCAGGCGATGCACAGGCGCGTCGCTCAGACGGCGGAAGAAGTCGTACGGGCGCTCTTCGGGCAGGTCCCGCGCGATCTCACGGGCGAAGGTGGTGGTACTGACGGCTCTGCTGCGCATCGGCATCGTCCTCGATTCACCGTGACGGCCACACGTCCGGACCGGCTCCAGCCTGGCCCGCGGACCGCCCGCCAACGTACATGCGCGGGAGGCGTCTTGCGACCCCCGGCCCCGGCCGTTACATTACCGCGTTTTGACGGAGTCCACAGCCCCACACACCGCCGACCAAGCACGAGGTCCCCTGCGCATGGCGCCGATTAACGACTGGCAGAGCAGTTCTTCGCCGATCACCATCGGTCTGGCTACCGACCACGGCGGCGTCGCCCAGAAAGCGACGCTGCTGGCGCACCTTTCCAGCCGCGGCCTGGCGGTGCGTGATTTCGGCGCCTGCGCCGTCGACCCCGCCGACGACTACCCGGATTACGCCTGCGCCCTCAGCCGCGCCCTCGTCCGCGGCGAGATCTCCTGCGGCATCCTCATCTGCCGCAGCGGTATCGGCATGAGCATGGCCGCCAATCGCTTCCCCGGCGTGCGCGCCGCCCTGGTCGAGAGCCCGGCCAAGGCCCGCCTCAGCCGCGAGCACAACGCCGCCAATGTCCTGGTCACCGGCGGCGACGCCATGAGCGACCACGACCTGATCGTCACCGTCGACGCCTGGCTGGCGACGCCCTTCTCGACCGACGCGCGGCATCGCCGTCGGGTCGAGAAGATCGACACGGCCTCGTATGACGAGGTCGCGGCCCTGCGCGCCGTCGACCCCGAAATCGCCGCCGTCATGGACCTCGAGATGGCCCGCCAGGACCACGGCCTGGAACTCATCGCCAGCGAGAACTTCGCCAGCGCCGCCGTGCGCGCCGCCTGCGGCTCGGTGATGACCAACAAGTACGCCGAGGGCTACCCGGGCAAGCGCTACTACAACGGCTGCGTCCATGTCGACCGCGCCGAGGAACTCGCCATCCAGCGCGCCTGCGCCCTCTTCGGCGCCGAGGCCGCCAATGTCCAGCCGCACTCCGGCAGCCAGGCCAACATGGCCTGCTACTTCGCCCTCCTCGAGCCCGGCGCCACTGTCCTCGGCATGAGCCTCGACCACGGCGGCCACCTCACCCACGGCCATAAGGTCAACTTCAGCGGCCGCTTCTACCACTTCGTCGGCTACGGCGTCGACCCGCAGACCGAGGCCCTCAACTACGACGAGATCGCCCGCCTGGCCCGCGAGTGCAAGCCGGCCCTCCTCCTCGCCGGCGCCAGCGCCTACCCGCGCACCATCGACTTCGAACGCCTGCGCGCCATCGCCGACGAGGTCGGGGCGCGCCTCATGGTCGATATGGCCCACATCGCCGGCCTCGTCGCCGCCGGCGTCCACCCCAGCCCCGTGCCGTGGGCCGACGTCGTCACCACCACCACCCACAAGACCCTGCGCGGCCCCCGCGGCGGCCTCATCCTCGGCCGCGCCGACCTCATGAAGAAGATCAACTCGCAGGTCTTCCCGGGCATCCAGGGCGGGCCGCTCATGCACATCATCGCCGCCAAGGC
>JAGVUW010000078.1 GCA_019136035.1 Verrucomicrobiota bacterium
GCCAGCCGCCGCCCTGCGTCGCCCGCGCCCGGCCGCGGGCGATTCCGGCCGGCGCAACCCTGTCGCGCGGCCGGCTGCCGTCGCGGCCGCCGACGGCGCCACGGGCTGGCTCTGCCGGTTCGGTCTCGACGGCCAGCCGTACAGCGAGATCGCCGTCGGCATGGACCCGCTCTCCCCTGCGCTCACGCCGGCCCCGGACGGCACTGGCGTCTGGATCGTCACCCCGGAAGGCCCCGCCGCCGCGGCCATCGCCGTGACGGCTCCGTCCGCCGAGTGGCTCATCGCCGTCAGCGCGGCCGACCAGGAACGCCTCCTGGTCTGGACGTCCCTCGATGGCCTTCCGCCGGACAGCGGTATGGCCCTGGTCGAGGTCGACACCGACGGCCGACCGCAGCCCGGCGGCCTCGCCGCGGACCTCCGCCGCGACGGGTTCCTAGCCATACCCGAGGGCACCGAACGCCGCTTCAATCTGCGCGTTGGTCCGGCGCTCGAGATGACCCTGAGCCTGCAGCCCGGCTGGAACGCCATCGCGCTGCCGCTGTCGCCGTGGCTGCCGTCGCCGGGGGCCGTCTTCGCCGACGTCGCCGCCGCGCCGCAAGTCTGGCGCTGGGACGCCGGGCAGGGGGCCTACGTGCCCGCGGCGTTCATCGAGCCTTTCACGGGTTATTGGGTCTATGCCGACGCCGCCTGCCGCCTGACAGTGCGCGGCACCCGGCCGTCCCGAGCGGTCCTGAGCCTCTTTCCCGGCTGGAATCTGGTCGGTGTCGAGCGCCCCCGTACGGACCTCGGCGGGCTCGTCTGGCGGCCGGCCGAGTCGCCCGCGGCGGCGCTGGTGGAAGCGGCCCCCGCGTCGGCGGCGGGCCTGCGGCCTGGCGTCGCTTTCTGGGTGCGCGCCGGTGAACGCCTGGAGCTGTCTCTGGAGCCGTCTGAATGAGGCGACCCGAGCGGGAGCGACGCGGATGACCGTGGTGCTGTGTCAATGTCGGCATCGGGGGCTGGTCGATGGCCAGCGCCTGCGTCGCCTGCGCCAGGCCCTGCGGGGCTCCGGGCACCGCCTGGTCGAGGTGGCCGACCTCTGCGCCCTGGCGGCGACCGGCGACGACGCCCTGGCCCAGGTGCTGCAGGCCCCGTCGGCCGTCCTCTGCGGCTGCCATGCGCGCGCCCTGCAGGCCCTGGCGGCGCGCCTGGCGGGGCGGGCTCTGCCGGCCCTGCGCTGTCTCGACCTGCGCGATCCGGCCGCCCCCGAACCGGTGCCGGCCCTCGGGCTGGCCGACCCGCCGGATAGCCCTGCCGACCCGGCCGATCCGGCCGATCCGGCTGACACCCAGGACCTCCCCGGTGCCGACGACGACGCCTGGTACCCCCTCATCGACCTCGAACGCTGTGTGCACTGCGGCCAGTGCCAGTCCTTCTGCCTCTTCGGCGTCTACCGCCGAGCCGCGGCGGGCACCGTCACCGTCGCTCAGCCCCGGCAGTGCAAGACTGACTGCCCGGCCTGCGCCCGCGTCTGCCCTGAGAACGCTGTGATCTTCCCGAAGTGCCCGGACGCGGCGATCAACGGCGCTGCGCTGACGGCCGAGCAGCTCGCGGGAGCCCGCATCCGGCTGGAGCCGTCGCAGGTCTTCGGCGGCGACCTGCGCGCCCGCCTGGCGGCCCGCCGCGCCGCTGCCGCGGGTGCGGCCGCGCCGGCGCTCTTCCGCCCCGGCGCCTTTCCGGCACCAGCCGCGGGCCGCACCGCGGCAGACCGCCCCGGAGGGCCCGCGCCATGATGGGACGCATCGCCTGGCGCTTCCTGCGCGAGACCGAGCCGCGGCTGCTCGCAAAATTCGCCTATACCTTCGGATGGAAGGGCATGCGGGCGGTGCAGCGCTTCGAACGCCGGCGCGCCCGTGGCCAGAGTTTCCCGGCCTTCCTGCATCTCTCCATCACCAACGCCTGCAATCTCAGTTGCCAGGGCTGCTGGGTGTCGCCGACAAGGCCGCCACAACACTTGGACCTGGCTCTGGCGCGGCGCATCATCGACGCGGCCCGGCGGCAGGGCTCGTACTTCTTCGGCATCCTCGGCGGCGAGCCCCTGCTGCACCCGGGCCTCTTCGATCTCCTCGCGGCCTACCCGGACTGCTACTTCCAGCTCTTCACCAACGGCACCCTCATCACCGCCGAGGTCGCGGAACGCCTGCGGGTGCTGGGCAACGTCACCCCACTGATCAGCATCGAGGGCCTGGAGCAGACCGGCGACATCCGCCGCGGCGGCGAGGGCGTCTACGCTGCCGCCCTGGCCGGCCTGGAGCACTGCCGCCAGGCCCGCCTGATCACCGGCGTCGCCTGCAGCGTCTGCCAGTCGAACCAGGCCGAGCTGGCGACGGAGGCCTTCGCGCGGCGTCTGGTCGACCTCGGCGTGCACTACCTCTGGTACTACCTCTACCGGCCGGTCGGCCCGCGGCCCTGCCCGGAGCTGGCCCTGGAGCGCGATCAGATCGTCGCCCTGCGCCGCTTCCTGGTCGAGCTGCGCCTGCGCGTGCCCATCCTCGTCGTCGATGCCTACTGGGACCACGAGGGCCGCGCCCTCTGCCCGGCCGCCGTCGGCATCAGCCACCACATCAACCCCTGGGGCAGCGTCGAGCCCTGCCCGATCATCCAGTTCGCCAAGGACTCCCTCGCCGAGGCCCCCGACATCGGCGCCGCCCTCACCGAATCGGCCTTTCTCCGGGCCTTCCGCGAGTTCGCCTGCGAGGCCGGTCGCGGCTGCATCGTCATGACCGACCCAGGCCGCCTGAAGGCCTTCCTGGAAGCCCAGCAGGCGCGCGACTGCACCGGCCGCGGCACCGGCCTGGCGGAACTGTCCGCCTCGTGCGGCCGTCTCAGTCATCACATTCCCGGGGTCGAGATCCCTGAGCGACACTGGGCCTATCGTTTCGGCAAGAAGCACTGGTTCTTCGGTTTTGGTGCCTACGGCTGACCGCAGCCTTGGCTGTGGCGAGGGAGAATCGTACGGATGCCGCGTCTGGAGCAGAGCAGCGCATCGTCCGGCCTGTCGGCGCATCGGGTCCCTCCGGGGCGCGCCGAGCGCCTGCGTCTGCAGCAGGCCGTCGAGCGCTACCTCGCCGACGGCGAGCTGGTCCCGCCGTTAGGCCTTGACGAGATTCGTTCTCACGCCGAGGCGATCGCCCGTCAGGCCCACGCCGGGGATGTCGTCGGCTACCTCATGGTCCTGCTTGGCAGTGCTGTCTGGCGTGACACCGTGGCGGCGGTGCCGTGCGAGCGCCGCGTGCTGCTCCTGCCGCAGTGCCTGCGGTCCTCGCGGGAGTGCCGGGCTCAGGTCGACGAGCTCGGTCTGCTCTGCGCTCACTGCGGGTCCTGTGCCCTCGGCAGTCTCGAAGCGGAGGCCCACGCCCTCGGCTACGTCGTCCTCATCGCCGAAGGCTTCACCCTCGTCCGGCAGCTCCTCGAGCAGGGCTGCATCGACGCGGTCATCGGGGTGAGCTGCATGGAGGCCCTCGAGAAGTCGTTTCCGGTGCTCGCGGCCGAGGCCATCCCGAGCCTGGCGGTGCCCCTCTACCGCGATGGCTGCCGGGACACCGCCGTCGATGTCGATGACGTCCGCGCCCTCCTGCGCCTGCGCCGCCCCGGCCGCGAGCCGCGCCTCGGCCTGGAGGCCCTGCGCGTCCGGGTCGAGTCGTGGTTCACGCCGCCGGCCCTCGAGGCCGTCCTCGGGTCGGGCGGCGGCGCGCCGGGTCGCGTCTCGCGGGCCTGGCTGGCGCGTTCGGGCAAGCGCTGGCGGCCCTTCCTCACCGCCGCGGCCTGGCAGGCCCTCGCCGCCGAGCCCGGCGAGGATGTCCCGGCGAGCGTGCAGCGCCTGGCCGTGGCCGTGGAATGCTTCCACAAGGCTTCGCTCATCCACGACGACATCGAGGATGGCGACGAGGTCCGCGACCAGGCGCCGACTCTCCATGTCACCGAGGGCCTGCCGGTCGCTCTCAACATCGGCGACCTCCTCCTCGGCGAGGGCTACCGCCTTATCGCCGACTGCGGCCTGCCGCCCGAACGCCTTGCGCGCGTCCTCGCGGTCGCCGCCGAGAGCCATCGCGACCTCGCCCTCGGACAGGGCGAGGAACTGGCCTGGCGGCGGTCGCCGCGGGCCCTGACCACCGACTGGGTCCTCGAGGTCTTCCGCCTCAAGACCGCGCCGGCCTTCGCCGTGGCCCTCCGCCTCGGCGCCCTGGCCGCGGGCGTCGACGAGCCGGTCGAGGCCCTGTCGCGCTTCAGCACGGCCCTCGGCATTGCCTACCAGATCCACGACGATATCGCCGACAGCCGCGGCCCCGACGGCGCGCCGCTGTGGTCGTCGGCCTGCCTGCCGGTGCTGACCACGGCCCTGGCCTTCGATCTCGCCGACGAGCACCTCCAGAGCGCCATCGTCGAGGCCTGGTGCCGGCCGCCGGCGCCGGAGGCGGTCCGGGCGCGCTTCCTGGCACTGCTTGCGGATGACCGCGTGGCTGCCAAGGCTGCCCTGCTCTTCGAGCACTACCGCAACGAGGCCCTGCGCGCCCTGGCGCCGCTGCGGCAGGCGCCGCTGAAGGCCCTCCTGCAGCGCGCCGTCTGGCGTCTCCTCGGCGACGGGACGCCGCGGCCATGAAGGCCGGTCCGGCCATCACCGCGGACCTCCTCCGGGTGGCGGCGCGTTCGCGGCGCCTGCTCGACCGCGCTGCCCGCCGCCGCATCGCGGGCTTCCTCTGTGCGTGCGCCCTGCCCACCGGCGGCTGTCGCGGCCGCGGCCCTGCGGCCGACGTCTACTACACCCTCTTCGGACTTCTGGCCGGCACCGCCCTGCGGGCGCCGCTCGACCGCCGCCGTCATCGCGCCTGGCTCGACGCCATCGACCCCGCCGGCCTCGACCTCCCGCATCTCGCCTCCTGGATTGCCAGCCAGCGCCTGCTGCGGTTCTTCGGCCTGCCTCTTTCGAGGCGCCGCCGTGCCGCCGCCGCCCTGGCGGCCTACCGCAGCCCCGACGGCGCCTTTAGCCTCGACCCCAGCGGCCCCGGCAGCGCCTACGGCCTCTACCTCGCGGTGATCGCCGGCGAGGGCCTCGGTCGGGCGGCGCCCGCCATCGCGCCGGGTCCGTCCCGGGCTCTCCTCGATCAGGCCCTCGCCGACCGGTCTGTCGGCCTCAGCCCGCTGGCCGCGTCGACCCTGGCCCTGCAGGCCCTCGGCGGCGCGCCGCCGGCACCCGCGGTGCTCTCGGCCCTGTCGGCCTGCCGGCGTCCCGATGGCGGCTTCGCGGCCCACCCCGACGCCCCGGCGTCGGACCTCCTCTCGACCGCCGTCGGCGCCCTGACGCAACGCCGCCTCGGGGCGCCGCTGTGCGCCGGCGAGGCCAGCGCCGCGGCGCAGTTCGTCCAGAGCCTCTGGGATGACTCCGGCGGTTTCCGTGGCGCTGTCGCCGACACGATGCCCGACTGCGAGTACACCGCCTACGCGCTGCTGGCCCTGGGAGCCCTCGAGCCATGACGGACGACGCTGCGATTGCCGCCTTCCATCGCCGCTGCTGTGACGGCCTCCTGGCGGCCCGCGCTGCCCGCGGCGAGTGGCGCGGCCGGCTGTCGTCGAGCGCCCTGTCGACGGCGGTGGCCGCCTTCGCGCTGCGTTACGACCCCGACCCGGCCTCCCAGCGTGCCGCCGCCCGCGGGCTGGACTGGCTTGGCGAGGCGATTCTGACAGACGGCAGTTGGGGCGATACGCCGTCGAGTCCCGGCAATCTCAGCACGACCCTCCTGGCCCTCTCGGCGCTGTCGGCCGGCGCGGCGGTCGAGGCCCACCGGCCGCGGATCGAGCGTGCCGAGGCCTGGGTCCGCGGTCAGCTCGGCAGCACGGCCCCGTCGGCGCTGGCGGCGGCAGTCCTGTCGCGTTACGGCACCGACCGGACGTTCTCGGTGCCGATCCTGACGGTTCTGGCCCTCGCGGGCCGTCTTGGTGCGGCGCCGGACTGCTGGCAGCAGGTCCCGGCCCTCCCGGTCGAACTGGCGGCGCTGCCGCGCGGGTGTTTCACGCTCGTCGGCCTGCCGGTGGTGAGCTATGCCCTCCCGGCGCTCATCGCCATGGGCTGGGTGCGTCATCGCCTCGGGCCGTCGCCGCGGCTGCCCTGGCGCGGCCCCTGCGGCCGGCTGGCCCTGCGCCGCCTCGTTGACCTTCAGCCTCTCTCGGGAGGCTTCCTGGAGGCGGCGCCCCTGACTGCCTTCGTCGCCATGAGCCTGGCGGCCTCCGGCGGCCAGCCGGCGGTCGTCCTGGAACGCTGCAGGGGCTTCCTCCTCGCGACCCAGCGCCCGGACGGGAGCTGGCCCATCGACACCGACCTGGCCACCTGGGTCACGACCCTGGCCATCCAGGGCCTCGGCGAGGACCTCCCCCAGGCCGACCGCGACGGCCTCCGGGAGTGGCTCCTGGCACAGCAGTTCCGCCAGACGCATCCCTTCACCGGGGCGGCGCCGGGTGGCTGGGCCTGGACCGACCTCCCCGGTGGCGTCCCCGACGCCGACGACACCGCCGGCGCCCTCCTGGCCCTGCATCGCCTCGGCGGTCCGGCGCCGTCACTGCGGCCGGCCGCCGAGGCCGGGCTCACCTGGCTGCTCGATCTCGCCAACCGCGATGGCGGTATCCCGACCTTCTGCCGGGGCTGGGGGCGGCTGCCGTTCGACCGCAGCACCGCCGAGATCACGGCGCACGCCCTGCGCGCCTTCGTGCTCTGGGAGCCGGCGGTCTCGGCGCCGCTCCAGGCCCGCCTGCGCCGCGCCACCGCGGCCGGCCTGGAGTACCTGCGTCGCGTGCAGCGTCCGGATGGCGCCTGGGTGCCGCTGTGGTTCGGCCATCAGAGCGCCCCCGACCACGCCAACCCGGTCGTCGGCACGGCCCGCGTCCTGGCGGCGCTGAGCGAGGTCCTGCCTTCGGCCGCGGCGGCGGGGACGGCCTGGGTCCGCGCCGCGGTCGACTGGCTGGTGGCCGTGCAGGGCGCCGATGGCGGCTGGGGTGGTGACCGCGGCCTGGCCGCGAGTGCCGAGGAGACGGCGTTGGCCGTGCGCGCCCTGGTGTCCTGGCCGGTGGCACGCGACCGCGCCGCGGCCGGCGTCGGCTGGCTCATGGCGCACCCCGAGGCCCTCGACCGGCCGGCACCGATCGGGCTGTACTTCTCCAGCCTGTGGTACGCCCAGGACCTCTACCCGCGACTCTTCACCTGCGAGGCCCTGCGCGCCTGGCGAGCCGCGGTGCGGCGGTGATACCCTCTCCAAATCGCTATCGGTATCGCTATCGGTATCGCTATCGGTATCGACTTCGGCGTTCCCTCGATTTCGATAGCGATCCCGATTTCGATAGCGATCCCGATCTCGATAGCGATCCCGATCTCGATTTGGATGCCCCAATGTCCCTATGAGCGTCGTCACCGGTGCGGCGAGCGCGGTCTCCGGTGCAGGCCGAGTAGGTCCACGGCGCCGTCCGTGGACCATCCCGGGCGCTGTCCACGGCGCCCGGGATGGAGCGGAGCCCACGCTCGGCGCTTCAGGGGCCGCGTGGCCGCGGCCCTTCGGCTCGGGACACTGACCGACACGGACCCGCACGGACACCCACGGACGGGCCTCACCGGCTCCGGCGGCGCGCGTTGGGCGTTCGCTGCACTGGGAGTCGGGCTTCGGGCGTAGGGGGTCCGGGATCGGGAACTTACCAGGCAAACAAGGTCTTGGCGGATCGTCGTACGGGCGGGGCTTGCGAGTCCAGGAGCCCGGAGTTGCCAGTCGAATCGCTACCTCCGACACCCGCCCACCGCCGCCCCGCGGCGGCGGGCGGGTCACGCCCGCCGCCAGGCCTTGACGAGCCGCTCGAGGCGCTCCGGGTCGACCGGGTTGGCCCAGTGGCCACTGACCTTGAGGGCCGAGCCGACGATCACCGCGTGTGTCCAGGGCGCGAAAGCGGCGAGGTTTTCGGGGGTGACCCCGGAGCCGACCAGGATGGGCGTGTCTACGGCGGCGCGCGCCGCCTGCAGTTCGGACGGATCCGGGGCGACGCCGGTGCGGGTGCCGGTGATGACGATGCCGTCGGCGCCGCAGAAGGCCGCCGTGCGGGCGGTCTCCGCCAGGTCGACATCGGCGGTGATGGCGTGGGCGCTGTGCTTCTTCTTGATGTCCGCCAGGATGGCGACGCGCTCGGCGCCGATCTGGCGGCGGTAGCGGAGCAGGTCGCCGGCGCAGGCCTCGATGACGCCCTCGTCGGCGATGTGCGCGTAGACGAAGCCCTCGACCCGCACGAAGTCCATCCCCGCCGCCAGGGCCACCGCCAGCGCGGCGCGGTTGGCGCCCGCCAGGACCTGCACCCCGACCGTGATGCCGAGACGACGCACCTCGGTGCCGACGCGCGTCAGCGCCGCCGTGATCTCGGGGCCGGGATCGCGCAGGTAGGGGACGTCATGCATGTTCTCGATCATCACTGCATCGACGCCGGCATCCCGACAGAGCGCGGCCTCGGCGACCGCCTGCGACACGATCGCGTCGAGGTCGAGGCGGTGCGATGGGGTGCCGGGCAGGGCCTGCACATGCACCATGGCGATGAAGACACCGCCCCCACGCAGCGTCTCCTGGAAGGCATTGGCTGGCATCGGCGTACCTCCGTCGTCGCTCCGGGCACGGCTCGTAGGAACGATCGCGGCGTGGTGCTGTCGGCGCTGTTCTGGCTCGTGGACGCCTTCGCGTCTGTGGACACTCGCGCTCCAGCACCCATGGCGAGCGGTTTTCTGCCGTGCCCTATCCAGGTTGCCGCTCGTGGACGCGTTCGCGTCTGTGGACACTCGCGCTCCAACACCCATGGCGAGCGGTGTTCCGCCGCGCCCCATCCGGCACCCGGGCGCTGGTGCGCCCGGCTGCATCGCGCCCTGCGGGCCTCGTCAGGCGGCCTCCTCAGCGGCTGAAATCCAGGCCACGACAGCGCCAGAGGGCCGTCTCTGAGCCGTAGTAGAGCGTGCCGTCCGCAGTCAGGACAAAGCCGCCCATGCCGCCGCGCAGGGAGTCGTGACGCCCCAGGACCTTCGTCGTGCGCGCCTCGGTGTCGATGGCGAAGATCGTGCTCTCGCCCACGCCGATCACCAGGCCGCCGGTCGCCGGGCTCGGGTCGCTCAGGCATGGGAAGCGCAGGCCGGACACCGGCAGCTTGCCGCGATGGACGGTCTCACGCTTGACCGGATCGAAGAGGAACCAGCCGCCGCCCGCGGCTACGCCCACGATCAGGCCGTTGGCAGCCGGGAGCGCCCGCAGGTAGGTCGTGGTGCCCGGCAGGGGCCGGCCCTGCCAGACGACCTTCTCGCCCGCGACATCCCAGAGGAAGCAGTCCGCCTCCTTCTGCGTCGGTATGGCGCTGGTGCCGCCGCTGATGCTGCCGGTGCCGAAGAGCTCCTTCGTCTGGGGGACGCTGCAGAGGTAGTTGATACTCTGGTCGGTGAGGACCTTCGGCCAGGTCGTGACCGCGAAGGTCTCCGGGTCGACGCGCACCAGGGCGCCGCCGAGGCGGCCCTTGGCCGGCGTCGTGCCGAAGTACAGGCAGCCATCCGGGCCGGCCTCCCACTGCACCGGGCGCTCCTGGCCGCCGATGGAGGCCTTGAAGCGCCGCGGGTTCGTTCCGGCGACGACCGGCGCCTCGGGGTCAAAGAAGTCCAGGATGCAGCCCATGTAGCTGGCTGCGAAGAGGCCCTTGGCATGGCTGAAGATGTCGTAGATCTGGATCACCTTCGGGGTGACCTCGGGCAGGTCCGCAAAGGCGCCTTTGGCGACATCGTAGGCGAAGGCGCGGCCGGGGAAGACGGTGCCGCCGTAGAGGCGTCCGGCGCGTTCGCAGCCGACGCTGTAGACCTCGAGGGCGCGGCCGCTGTAGTCGGTCTGCAGGCGTCGCGCTTCGCGGCCCTCGGCGGTGAGGGTCAGGACGCCGTCGTTGTCGATGTTGCCGACGGTCCACTCGCCGGCCTGCCGCCGGCCGGGGAGCGGCCGCGCCTCGGCGGTCTGGTCGAGATCGATGCCGTCCGGACGGCAGCGGAAGTCGCGGTTGCCGGCGCCGCGGCCGTAGACCTGGCCATCGGCGCCGAGCCACAGTCGCGGCGCGCCCTGGGCCGTCGTCAGCTCCTTCGGGAGGATCTGCCGGCGCGCGCCATCGTCGGGCGCGACGCTCCAGATCTCGTGGTGCTCGAGGCCGACGCTGCAGTAGATCGTGCCGTCGTCGGCGACGATGACCGTGGCGATGTACATCTGCGCCCGGTTGTCGCTGATGCGACCGTACGAGTGCGCCTTCCAGGTGCGCAGGTCGCAGACCACCAGGGCCGCCTCCGGGTAGGTCCCGACGTAGAAGCGCTCGTCCGGACCGACGAAGCCCTGGAGGGTGTACGAGGCCTTGTCGTGGGGCGTGCCGATCTCGATGGTCTCGCCCGCGGGCGTGTAGCGGAAGAATCGCCCCGGGCTGCCGGCGTAGTAGACCAGCGAGCCATCGGCCGCCGGCGCCATCTGGATGTTGGTGCGGCCATAGCGGCTGATGTCCAGCTCGAAGGTGTGCCCGTCCTGGAGGTCGACGCCGACGACACTGGTGCGTTTGCGCTGGCCCCAGGCGACGTAGCCGCCCTGCGCCCGCGGTGTCACCACGCCGATAGGGAGTTCACGCTCGACGAAGGGCTCGCCCAGGTTCTCGAACACCGGCGCGGCAGACACCGCCCCGGCCAGCGTCGCTGCACTCACGATCGTCCTCCAGCATGTGCGGGTCGATGCCATGACGTTGTGTCGTCCTCGGTGACGGTCCTGGGTTGTCAGCCGCCCCAGCGGCTCCGCCGTAACCTAGCACGCCAACGCGACCTCGGCAGGGCGGGATCCACCCGCAGATGAGGGGGGAACGCCCAACGCCGGAGGCGACACCGGGGACACCGGGGACACCGGGGACACCGGGGACACCGGGGACACCGGGGACACCGGGGACACCGGGGACACTGGGGACACTGGGGACACTGGGGACACTGGGGACACTGGGGACACTGGGGACACCGGGGACACTCAGCTCAGCCAGTGCAGTTGCGGCCAGTGGGCCGGGCCGGTGTTGGGCTGGGGTGCGCCCGGGGTGCTGCGGCCGTCGCGGACGTAGCGGCTGAGGAGGGCGGTCAGGTGGGCCACCAACTCGGGGTGGCGGTCCTGGAGATTCGTCTGCTCGCCGCAGTCGGCCTCGAGGTCGTAGAGCTGTATCGGCGGTGCGCCGGCGGGTTCCTGTCCGGGTGCCGGCCAGCTCCAGCCGCCCGAGCCCGGGCAGAGCTCGAGTTTCCAGCGGCCCTGCCGGATGGAGAAGGCGCCGTGGAAGGAGTGGTGCACGGTGGCCTCGCGGTGGGGCGGCCCGGCGGGCCGGCCGCACCAGAGGTCGAGGTTGCTGACGCTGTCCTCGCCGGCGGTGTCGGGGAGGGCGATGCCGACGATCTCGGCGCAGGTGGCGAGGAGGTCGACCTGGCAGACTGTCTCGGTGCAGACCCTTCCGGGCGCGATATGTCCTGGCCAGCGTATGAGGAAGGGAATGCGGTGGCCGCCCTCGTAGATATCGGCCTTATGGCCGCGGTAGATGTAGCTCGGGTGGTGTCCCTGCCGGGCCAGTGCCGGGAAGTCGGCGACGGGCGAGCAGCCGTTGTCGCTGGTGAAGATCACGATGGTGTTGTCGGCGACGCCGGCGGCGTCGAGGCTGTCGAGGACGCGCCCGACCACGGCATCGGTCATGAGGGTGAAGTCGGCGTAGGCGTTGTTGAGGCCGGAGCGGCCCTGGAACTCGGGCGTCGGCAGGCAGGGCGCGTGGGGCGAGTTGAGGGGCAGGTAGAGGAAGAAGGGTGCCGCCTGTCGGGCGCGCTCGGCGATGATGCGGCAGACGCGGTCGGCGAAGGCGGGGAGGACGGCCTCGTGGGAGAAATCCGGGGCGATGGGTCCTTCACGCCAGATGACCTGGCCGTCGTGGCGGGCCGCTATGACGCGGTCCGGCACCGCGGTGGCGCGGTCATTCTCGACGAAGACGAACGGGGCCATGTCGAGCGAGGCGACGATGCCGAAGAACTCGTCGAAGCCGGCGCGGTCGAGGGGGCCCTCGGTGATCGGCCGGGTGTAGTCGATATCCTCGAGGCGGGGGCCGCGCCGGGGCCAGGTCCAGCCGAGGTGCCACTTGCCGACGCAGGCGGTGGCATAGCCGGCCTTTCGGAGCAGCGTTGCGACCGTCTCGCGGCCGGGCTCGATGAGGGGGCCGTTATCGCCGAGGAGGACGCCCTGCTTCAGCGCCGACCGCCAGTTGTAGCGGCCGGTCAGGATGCTGTAGCGCGAGGGCGTGCACACCGCCGAGGTCGAGTGGGCGTCGGTGCAGGCCATGCCCTCGGCGGCGAGCCGGTCGATGTGGGGCGTGTGGAGGCGCGACTGCGGGTTGAGGCAGGAGACATCGCCGTAGCCCATGTCGTCGGCCAGGATATACACCAGGTTCGGGTGTGCCATGGCGGCCCCTCAGGGGTTGGGCCGTCCGCCGGTGTCGGCGGGGGCGAAGCGCAGGCTGAAGAGGTCGGCGTCGCGCAGGACGACGCGCAGTCGCAGGGTCTGGCCGGCGAGGGCCGTGAGGTCGTCGCCGCCGCGCCAGGCGTAGACGCGCTCGATCTCGTCGCCGAAGAGGTCCATGGCATCCTCGAGGCGGTAGCCGGGGAGGGGGTGCCCGGTGGCGTCCTGGAGCTCGATGCGCACCGAGCCGGCGCCGCTGGTGGCGTAGTTAAGGATTAAGCGCGTGCCTGAGAAGGTCAGCGGCCGGGTGAGCATCTCGCCGCCGCGGTAGGGCCCCCAGAGCGAGGCGAAGCCATCCAGGCGGATGGTGTAGCGTGCCAGGTAGTGCCCGGGCTGGGCGTAGCGGTGCTGGTAGTAGAGGCTCAGTTCGTCCGGCGCGGTCTGCACCAGGCCGAGGGCGCAGAGGTTCGTCCGCGAGACCCAGTTGGCGCGGTCGCGGCCCGGTCTCAGGAAGGCCTCCATGAAGGTGCGCGTGTAGCGGTTGCCGCCACGGCTGCTCATGAAGACGCCGTCGGAGACATCGCCGGCGTAGGCCGGCACGACGCCGAAGCGCTCGACCTCGTCGGGGCGCAGGGTGCGCCGGCCGGGGTTGAAGCGTTTGGGGAAGGCGAGGTAGAGGTGCGGGGCGCGCGGGTAGGGCGCCGTGGCGTTGGTGTAGAGTTCCTCGGGCGGGGTGGGGCCGTAGTCCATCCACTCGAAGCCGCCCCAATGCACGAAGTCGTCCGAGCGCATGCGGCTGATGGTGCGGACGCCCTTGAACTCGGTCGGGTCAGCGGCACCGGCCCAGGTCCGGAAGTAGCTCAGGTAGCAGCCCTCGTGTTCGGACCAGAAGGCGACATTCTGGGAATCGAAGGCGCCGCTGGTGATGACCGGCTCGGCCTGCAGGGCCCGCCAGTGCACGCCGTCGCTGGAGACGAAGGCGCCCAGGGCGTCCTTGCCCTGCCAGGGCACGCTGCCCAGGGCCTTGAAGCGCTCCCCGGGCGGTACTCCCGGGCGGCGGTCCAGGAAGGGCGTGAAGTTGTGCGCGCCCTCGCCGGGGCCGCAGCGGATGACGTTGTTCGCGCGGCTCTCGCCGACGGCGTAGAGGCCGATGTCGGGGCGTTCGAAGGCGATGCCGTCGCGGCTGCAGGCGTAGCAGGTGACCTGGGGTGCGCCGCGGCCCGGGTGGCCGCGGTAGTAGAGGTGCACGCGGTCGCCGTCCTGGATGGCCGTGGCATAGCCGACGAAGGCGCCCTCCCAGGGCCGTTCGAAGTCCAGCGCCCGGCCGGCGAAGTCGGGCGAGTGCAGGCGGAGCTGCGTCCCCTCGCAGCGCTCGATCAGCCAGTCGTCGACGAACAGCTCGAGGCGCGTTCCGAGTTCCAGCGTGCCCATGGCCACTCCTCCTCGCACGGTTGCTCGCACGATACCCCGCGTCGCCGCGCCGACGCCGCCCCGGCTCGCGGGCGTATCCACGCCTGTGGACGCTCGCCCTCCAGCCGCCGTCGCCGGTCATGGCCTTAGGCCAGCAGGCCGCGCCGCACGGCGTCGAAGAGCAGCACCGTCGCTGCCTGCGCGGCGTTCAGCGACTCGGCGTTGCCCGGCATCGGTATCGACACCTGCGGCCCCAGATCGAGG
>JAGVUW010000680.1 GCA_019136035.1 Verrucomicrobiota bacterium
GTGGGCGGGTAGTTGGTGCTGCGGGTGCCGGAGATGTGTCCGAAGAGGACGTCCTTGCTGTCCTGGGTGTACATCAGCCCTGCCAACGTGAGCTGCTTCATGTTGTTGACACAGGAGATGGTGCGGGCCTTCTCCCGCGCCTGGGACAGGGCCGGCAGCAGCATGGCCGCCAGGATGGCGATGATCGCAATCACCACGAGCAGCTCGATCAGCGTGAAACGACATCTCGACTTCATGCTCATCCACCTCATGGCTCTGAAGACCCCACCTTCAGCTCCCCCGGCATGTACCGGCGGCGCCTCAGGCTTGTTCCATGCATTGTAGCCCAGCACCACCCAGAAAAAAAGCTCACAGACTCCAATACAAACACTTTTTTGTTCGTCCCGACAGGCCCCTGCCGCCACGCCATCAGCCGACCGCGGCACGACCCGTCCCCGTCGCCAGGCCGCGGTCCATCACCCCGACGAACTGCTCCTCAATCTGACGGCGCACCGCCTGGCTGTCCAGGGCGACGCCGAGCAGACGCGAGATCGTCATCTGGTTCGAGAAGTAGAAGTAGGTCGTCGAAAACAGCACCAGGAGGTAGGTCGTGAAGTCCACCTCGGGGCGGAAGACGCCGCGGCGCTGGCCCTCGGCATAGAGGCCGCCGAGGTGCGCGATGTAGGCCGCCCGCAGACGCTCCCAGTCGGCGCCGTGCAGGCTCTCGCCGCCGTTGAGATTCTCCCAGCACAGCAGCCGCCAGAAGCGCGGGTTGTTCTCGTGGATCGCAAAGAAGCGGTCCACAATCCGCCCGGTCAGCGCCCCCAGGTCGGCCGGGGTCAGGCTCAAGAGGTCCTCGTCGTGCGCTACCTCGGCGTAGACCGCGATGAGGACCTCGCGGTACAGCTCGCGCTTCGAGCCGAAGTACGCATAGAGGCGCTGGCGGTTCACCCCCGCCGCCGTGGCGATGTCACCGACGCTCGTCCCGGCAAAGCCGCGCTCGGCAAAGAGGTCGCCCGCCACCTGGAAGATACGCTCGCGCGTCGCCCGCGCCCGTGCCTGCTTCGGCAGCGGCCCCGCCGGCTTGACTGTTGTGGATTCCATGGCAGGAGTATAGGACGCGCCGCGGAAAAATGCAACCGACCGGTTGGTTTTTGCCCGGACAGGGCCTAGAGTATAGGCAAGGGCGATACGCAGGGCGCGCCGCCCGATCCGGCACAACTCCATGGAGGCAACGATGGACCAGGCACTTCCGGCGAAACTGACAAGCGTGGCCGAACTCGACGAACTGCTCAGCCGACCCAGCGCGGGCCTGGTGTCGTTCATGAAGCAGCTTGACGGCGACATCATGGTGGTCGGAGCGGGCGGCAAGGTCGGCCCGACGATGACGCGTCTGGTGCAGCGGGCGATCAAGGCGGCGAAGGTCCAGAAGAAGGTGGTGGCGGTGGACGTGGCGCCGCTGGACGCCCTGGCGGCCGAGGGTATCGAGACGCACCGCTGTGACATGATGGACCTCGACGCGGTGGGCAAGCTGCCGAAGACGAAGAACATCATCTACCTGATCGGGCGCAAGTTCGGCAGCACGGGTGCCGAGTCGCTGACCTGGGCCGTGAACTGCACGGTGGCCTATCACGCGGCGCGCGCCTTCCAGGGCTGCCGCATTGCCGGCTTCAGCACCGGCTGCGTCTATCCGGTGATGCACCTGAACACCGGCGGCGCCACCGAACAGACCACCCCCGAGCCGGTGGGCGAGTACGCGCAGAGCTGCCTGGGCCGCGAGCGCATGTGGGACTACTACGCTGACCAGGGCAAGCTGGACATGGTGCACATCCGCCTGAACTACGCGGTCGAGGCTCTACGACATCGGCAGCAAGGTCTGGGCCGGCGAGCCGGTGGATGTGACCACGGGCTATGCCAACGTCATCTGGCAGGGCGACGCCTGCAACCAGATCATCCAGGCCCTGGGCCTGGCCAGCCACCCGGCGAGCATTCTGAACGTGACCGGCCCGGAGACCTTCTCGGTGCGTCTGGTGGCCGAGCAGTTCGCCCGCCTGATGGGCAAGAAGGCCGAATTCAGCGGTACCGAGAACGGCTACGGCTACCTGAACAACGCCGCCAAGGCCAACGGCCTCTACGGCAACCCGACGGTGCCCCTGGCGCGGATCGTCGACTACACCGCGCAGTGGATCATGGCCGGCGGCGCCAACCTCGGCAAGCCGACCCACTTCGAGACCCAGAACGGCAAGTACTGAGAGCAGGCCATGAAGACGCTCAGAGTCGGTCTGGTCGGCACCGGCTTTGCCGGGCGCTACCATGTGGAGTGCCTGCGGCGGGTCTACGGCGTCGACGTCCGTCTCACCGGCGTCACCTCGCAGCGGCCGGAGAGCCGCACCGCCTTCGGTGCGGCTCACGGCATACCGGTCTTTGCGGACGTGGCGGCGATGCTGGATCACATCGACATCCTCGATGTGTGCTCGCCGCCGTACGTCCACGAGGAGGGCATCCTGGCGGCGGCCGCCGCCGGCAAGGGCATCCTCTGCGAGAAACCCCTGACGGGCTGCTTCGGCCCGCCGGGGGCGGATGCGGGCTGGCGTGGCGACCATGCCGCCAAGGAGCCGATGCTGCGCGAGACCGTGGCGCGCCTTGAGCGCCTGCGCGACGCGGTGCGTGAGCACGGCGTCTTCTTCGGCTACGGCGAGAACTTCGTCTACGCCCCGAGCGTCCAGAAGGAACGCGAGATCATCGAGAAGACGCGGGCGCAGGTGCTGCGTCTGACCGGCGAGGAGAGCCACAACGGCTCGGCCAGCCCGGTCTATGGCACCTGGCGCTACGCCGGCGGCGGCTCGCTCATCGGCAAGGGCGTCCATCCCCTCGGCGGCGTGCTCTACCTGAAGCGCGTCGAGGGCCTGGCACGCGGCGGCCGGCCCATCCGGCCGCGCACCGTCAGCGCCCGCACCCACCAGCTCACCCGCCTGCCCGGCTATGACGACCGTAAGCTCCTGCGCACCGACTACCATGACGTCGAGGACTACGGCGTCATGCATATCGTCTTCGAGGACGGCACGGTCGCGGATATCATGACCGGCGAGGTCGTCCTCGGCGGCATCTACGACTTCATCGAGGTCTTCGCCAACAACCACCGCACCCGCTGCCACCTCAGCCCGGTGCACCTGGTCGACACCTACAACCCGCGCGCCGAACAGTACCGGGATATCTACCTGGTGGAGAAGTGCAGCACCCAGGAGGGCTGGTCCCCGGCGGCACCGGACGAGAACTTCACCATGGGGTACCAGGCCGAGCTGCAGGATTTCCTCAGCAGCGCCGCCGCCGGCCTCGAGCCGCAGTCCGGCCTGGAGCTGGCCCTCGACACCACGGCGGCGACCTACGCCGCCTATCTCTCGGCCGAACGGCGCGGCTGCGAGACCGACATCCCCTGGCTCTGAGCCGTATCCGGCCGCGCCGCCGGCGGCCCGGGCGGCAGCGAAAACGACCGGGCCGGCCAGCCCCCGCAGGCAGGCCGGCCGAAGCGCAGTATCGTAAGGCACCGTCACAGCCCAAGCGTATCGAGGTGAAGACTATGAAGGTCGTGGTCACGGATTACATCGAAGCGGACCTGAACTGGGAAGCCGGCCTGCTGCGCGAGCGCGGCATCGACTTCGCGGCGCACCAGCTCAAGTTCCGTTCGGAGGACGAGGTCGTGGCGGCCTGCCAGGACGCCGAGGTCATCGTCGTGAACATGGTGAAGTTCACCGACTCGCTCCTGAGCCGCCTGCCGCGCCTCAAGCTGCTCATCCGTCACGGCATCGGCTATGACAACGTCGACGTCAAGGCCTGCACCCGCCACGGCGTCGTCTTCGCCTACCAGCCCGACTACTGCAAGGAAGACGTCGCCGAGCACGCCATCGCCCTGCTCTTCGCCTGCGCCCGCAAGGTCGTGCGCAGCCGCCGCACCCTGGAGGAATCCAGCGCGCAGGCCAAGTGGGACTTCACCGGGCTCTTCCCGATCTACCGCCTCGACGGCAAGACCGTCGGCATCGTCGGCGTCGGCCGCATCGGCAGCCGCGTCTGGCGCAAGCTGCGCACCTTCGGCTTCAACTTCCTCGGCTGCGACCCCTACCTCGATGACGCCACCCGCGCCGAGTACGACTCCATCCAGTGGGTCGACAAGGAGACCCTCTTCCGCCAGGCCGATTTCGTCTCCATCCACACCCCGCTCAACGACTCCACCCGCAACCTCGTCAACGCCGAAGCCCTGAGCTGGATGAAGCCGACCGCCTACCTGATCAACACCTCCCGCGGCCCCATGGTCGACGCCGACGCCCTCGCCGAGGCCCTGCGCGAAAACCGCATCGCCGGCGCCGCCATCGACGTGTTCAACGTCGAGCCGCCGCCGCCGGAGCTGGCCCTCTTCGGCCTCGAGAACTGCATCCTGACCCCGCACATCGGCTGGGCCAGCGAAGAGGCCGGCCAGGAAATCCGCCAGAGCATCGTTGACGACATCCTCGCCCAGGCCGACGGCCGGCCGGCACGCTGTCAAGGCCTGAGAGAACCCCACCGCCGGCGCCTCGAAGGGGACGCGCCCGGCCGATCACGAAAGGACAGCGCTAGCCATGGCCATCACTCACGTCAAGGGCCCCCTGCCCGGCCCCCGCAGCCGCGAACTGCTCGATACCTGGCACTCCTATGAGGCGGACGTCACCGGCTTCCAGGCCCCCGTGGTCTGGGAGACCGCCCGCGGCTGCCAGGTCACCGACGTCGACGGCAATGTCTTCCTGGACTGGACCAGCGGCGTGCTGGTCGCCAGCGTCGGCCACTGCCACCCGCACCTGGTGCAGGCCGTGCAGCAGGCCGCCACCCAGATCCTGAACAACTACGAGTGCGCCAACGTGCAGCGCATCCAGGCCGCCAAGCGCCTGGTCGAAGCCCTGCCGCCGCACCTGGACAAGTGCTTCTTCCTGACCACCGGCAGCGAGGCC